>NZ_OZ481791.1:0-141709 GCF_984798905.1 Paenibacillus sp. SRL342 | reverse complement strand
CCTCCATGACGACACGTTTCATTATAAATTAAACAATTGAATGGAGAATGTTAAATGACTAGAGTATACGCAAATGAAGAAGTATACGTTATTGTAAATGATGTATTGGCAAATGATTACAAACATATGCAACAGTTCAGAGAAGCGAATTATCCAAAATTCGCAGTTATGTACAAAACTTTCTGCAAAAGAATACGTAAGGAGTTAGGAATCAGTAAGATGATTAATATTAAATTACAGCACGATAATACTTTATTGGTGGTCACTTACAATATCATTGCAGACGAATTTGAATTCTATATTCAAGGAAGAGATGAATTCGGAGTATATGTAGAGGTTGGTGAATAAAAGTGCCCAAGAAAGTAGATAAAGAAAACAGGAAAGAAGTGTTGGATCAAATGTTCTATGAGTTTCACTCTGCAAATCCACATGTCTATAACGCGCTAGTTAGACTAGCGCGTAAAGCTAAATCATTGGGATCAACGAAGCTAGGGATGGAATACATCTTCAACATTGCACGTTGGGAATTGATGTTGGCGACGAAAAGTGATGATGATTTCAAGTTGAACAATAACTACAAAAGTCGTTATTCAAGATTGATCATGGAGCAAGAAAATGATTTAAAAGGATTTTTCACTGTACGAGAACTACGCTATGCATAGGGGAGATTAGATAAATGACTAAGTACAGGGTTGGAGATAAGGTGAAAGTTCGTGAAGATTTGATTGATCGTGCAACTTACAGAATGGATAACGATGAGGAAGTGTATGAAAAATTCATTGGCGTACACGAGGATATGGGGAAGTTGAAAGGCATGTTTGTAACAATTTCTTTTGCAAGCGGAGAATGTGGATATTCGGTTAAAGAAGATGAAGGTGCGTGGAATTGGACAGACGAAATGTTTGAAGACATTCCAGTTGAGACGCTTGAAAATGGTGTTAGCCTAAGTAGACCATTCAGACCATCAACAGGTTGGACTTATCAATACAGAGTATACAATGAGTTCTTTAACTTCTTAATTACAACGCCAAGTACAAACGATGACTATGCAAAGAATCTTGGACGCAATGTAGCAAGGGATGACTATGGGCTAGAAAACCAGTATTTGAATGATGTTAAGTGTGAATTGATTACAAATTTCATGACTGAATCTGTAGTTAATTTGAACATGTTGAAGGGTTGATGGTGAGTGGAAAAATGGATTGTTATTGAAAAGGAAGATTATTACCCTTCCGTATATGAATTTGACGATGAACATGAAGCAAAATCTAAGTACGATAAGTTGTGTGAGAATTACCATGGTGAAGCTTTAGAGTGGGGTCGAGTCTATATTGCAAAAGTTCATCAATATCGCGGAGATATGAATGGACATGTGCTATGGAATGGTGATCCTGATCGATATGTTTAAGTGTAAATAAAACAAAAATTCTATTTACACTTGGGTTTACACCCAAAAGGAAGGGGTTTAGATCGTGAAAATATATATCGTTTTCAAGTTGTCGGAAGTGAATGGTGGAGGATATTTCGATTCTAGCCAACGCATCATGAAGATTTTCTTAGATCGTGACAAAGCGAATCAATTTTGCAAGGAATCACAGGGTTTATGGGGCTATTATGGTGAAACTGTCACAATTGAGCATTATGTTGGAGAATTTGATGCTGAGTAGCATTCGACTGTAAATAAAATGTCGATTTTATTTACAGTTCAGAGGAGGATGAAAAATGAAAATCATGATTGTTAATCCAAGCAGGAATGAAACACAAGTGACAGTGGTTGATGATGTTGAGAATAAGGTGTACTCGCAAACATTCAAGGAAGTGGGATTCAAAGACTTGGCAATCGAAATAGACGAGCTATATTATGCCATGAATATTAATAAGGTTATGGTGGATACTGCTGGAATTGGAAAAGGTCTTTACGATTTCCTTGTCATGATGATTGACGAAGAATTCTTAGTTGGCCTTAATCGAATTCATAGATTTTATTAAATGGAGGATAATATGCCACACTTCAGATTAGTACGATACAATTTCGGAGACTACGAAAAAGAGATTGCTTCAGGCGATGACGAAGATATGATTGCAAAACATGCGATTGCAATCTCTTCGTTAGATGATCCATACACATACACATACAGACTTGAAGCTTGGGTTGGAAGTAGACATATTGGTGGCTGGAGATTCTTCACAAATGGAAGAGAATTCACTCAGGATATTCGGAATGCTTGCGCTAAGATAATCAACAGGGGGTATAAATAAAATGAACAAACATGCAATCAAGATTCCTATTGGTGACTGGTCTAATGATGGTCATGGTAGATATGAGGTATTCGATATTGAATCAAATTATCCTGTCTTTGATTTGCAGGAAGCATACAAAGCAAGCTGTAAACTTGTAGGCGTTCAGTTTAACCACAATGAGAACTATATGGGTATCAAGATTGATAGATTTCATAACAATGAAAGATTGATTTGCACTCAGTATGAAGACAGTAGCCTGTCAGACTTTGCTTACAACGCTCTCAAAGATCATGGGATTGATGTTGATAATATACTCCACAGTACATTTGAAGAAGGCGAATCAATTTACTTAGTAGAAGAAGATTTTACTAATCTTCTACTTGCATTCATAGGATTATCTATGCCGAAAGATTGGGAGTGGAATTTTATCAGCAACCAATATCTCAATGGATTCTGGAATAACAACTTGAATCACCAATTCGGATATGGACTTTTCGAATAAATTAAAAGGGGATAACATAATGAACATTTACGAGATTCAACAGTACGCGAAAAACAACGGAGACAATATCGAATTTATAATGATTAACAGTTCAGGAAGAAGTTTTGAAGGTAAGTTTCTTGATGCATGGTTTGGCATGATTTCGATCCCTGAAATTTCAGAAGGCTTTATATTGTTATCCAGAATGATTGAACATTATGGCTTTAATGAATTTACATTCACACCCTTAAAAGCAGAGGAGAATTGATATGGATAAAGTAAACATGAAGAAAAGAGTGCTGTTTGATGGCGATATTAATTATGGAACTATTGGTGATTCGATTAGTGGATCTGATTATAAGGTTGGAGATATGGTTTTGTGGCAAAGTACTTCTGACAAAGATCATATTGGGGTGTCGCCAATAGTGAAAAAACTTTCAGGAGATACATTTATAATGGGATGGGGTTCTGACTTAAGAAAGAGAATTTCATCATTTGAAATTATTCGAATAGTTGTTCCTGCAAGCGAATTGACAAATGAAATTCTGGAAATGAACCATGGATTTTTGGGAATACGAGAGATTCAACAGCTTACATTAGCACAACTTCGTCAGCATGTTCCTTTCGATTTTGAGTTGGTTGGAGGTAACAACAATGACAATTAAACAACGACTACAGAATGCAATGACAGATGCAATGCGTATGCGCAACAAGAAGAAGGAAACTTTGACTACAATTCGTATGATTATAGATCGCATTCAAAAGAAAGAGAAGGATTTGATGCGTGAGTTGAGCGAGGAAGAAGTAGTGCAAATTCTTCAAACGTTCAATAAGCAGATTCAAGAGGAGATGGATGGGTATCTGTCTGCTGGAAACGAAGAGATGTATAAAAGAGTTTCAGAACAATATAATTTGACAATGACGTTTTTGCCTAAACAAATGACCAAAGAAGAGATTGATATAAATGTTCAGTTAGTTGTGCATTCACTGAAGTCAAACCTGAAGGATGTAAACAAGGGATCGATAATGAAAGAGTTGATGCCACTGATTAAAGGGAAAGCAGACAATAAGCTTGTTAATCAAGTAGTAAGTGAAGTGCTTGCATGATATCAACACGAGAACAATTATTTGCCGAAAGTAAGGGTGTTATGGATTCAGCTAAATGGTTGAAGAAACGAATTAAAGCTAGGAAGAGAAAGCTAGATAACCTCACATGGCGACCATACGATGATGTGCGATCCATAGAAGCTAGTGTGATTGAAGAAATGAATGAGATTAGAGTTGGTTTAGAAAAACATGCAAGAAAGCTTAAACATATGGCTAACGAGGAGTTGTAAATATGTTCTGGAAAAGAAAGAAAAAACCTGTTTGTGATCATGAATGGGTAGAAATTGATGTTGGTGGCTGTACAACATTAGTAGAAATATATTGTCCAAAATGCAATAAAAGCAAATATGTTTCTCACAGTGAAGCAAAGGCTTATGTAGAAAAGTCAAGATTGAGAAAAGAATACTTGGCAAATGTTGAATGTGAGGAAGAACCACAGAATGCATGAGTTCGAAGAATGGGGTGGCATAGTGTTCTATGAGCATTATAAGGGTGGCATCTACTATACAATAGGGCTGACGAAATTAGGGGCGAATTCATCGTTTAATTTATTACCAATATTAGAAGCGATACACACAGAGGATGAATGTCCAGTGCATATATTGATGGCAAGACAAAACCATTTCTTTGTAAACGATGAAAAGTACGCTGGTCATGTGCTCTATCTGGGACAAGATGGACGTTTATGGCTTCGACCACGAGAAATGTTTCATGGCTATGTTGAGGTAGATGGAAAGATGGTTAAACGATTCAAGTTATCATCAGTGCAAGACGATCCATCTTATATGACACAATGAATAAAGAAATCAAGAAGCAAAGACTAGAACTCCTTGCAGAGATTGATGTGATCGAGAAGGAGTGCGGAGGGTGCGATTATCGAACATACTATCATGAAATAAAGGATGCTACTGGTCTAATGGACACTTGTCGTAAATGCACTGTATTTGAGGATCTGAGACGATATGGGGATCAGTTGTTGAATCTGACTAACCAGAGAAAAACGATTGAAGAATGACCCAATAAGAACTAAAGAAAGTATTGACTAAGTGTCGTACACATGATAAGATGAGTAAGTAGAAAAGAGATGACATCAAGAAGTTGAGTCACGAGAAAACGGAGGAATGTGGAGTGAAGAAGCAGGTTGAAAAACGGTTTTACAAAGTTGGTGAAACAGTTTGGGTTAAGACAGAAAGTAAAATCGGTGTGATCAAAGAATTGAAAATTGATCCTAATCTAAATATCTATGAAGCAATTGTAGAGATTACAGATGTAGCTGGTGAGAATGCTTCAATCACGTCACTCAAAGTTAATCTATGGGAAATCAACAAGAATCGCAAGATTCAACCAAAGAAAGCAAGCGAACAAGTGAAGGGAAAACGTCCTACTATCCTGTTTGCAAAAGTCGCTGAAGATGCGATCATTCCATCCAGAATCCCTGAGAATGCAGGATACGATATCTATGCTAACTTTGAAGCTGAATTCTTATCTTTCGAGCCACATGAGACGAAGTTGGTTCCAACAGGTATTGCTTCAAGCCTAACACAAGATTATGCGCTTATTGCTAAAGAGCGTGGATCAACAGGAAAGAATGGCATGGGACTACGTGCTGGTGTGGTTGACTCTGGTTATCGTGGTGAAATCTTCATTGCAATGACTAATACGAATAATAAACCACTAGTCATTGCTAAGACACCAGCATTTTTCGATGCTAATCACAACGTTGTGTATCCTTATGCGAAAGCAATTGCTCAACTGTTGTTGGTTCCAATCATTGATGCGAATGTAAAAGAAATCTCCTATGAAGCCTTGCAAGCAATTCCTTCTAGTCGAGGTAAAGGAAAACTAGGCGAATCAGGTAAATAAGAAACTCTATAAGAACTAAAGAAAGTACTTTGAGGGACTTAGAGTCCCTCTCCAAATACATCAAGAGGTGATTAAATAATGGCACGTATTACAGTGAAATCAAGAAACAGAATTGATCTACGACTAACTCAACAAGAACTAAATGCATTGACGATTGCTCTCGCAGTGTTGGATGTACCGACTATGGAACAAGAAGCAAGAGAACAAGGTCTTGATTTCAGTGCTCTGGAATATGACCACTTAACGTTGTTCAAGTCATTCACAGACATCAATAAGTTGTATCCTCAAGTTCAGCTCAAAGAGGATTTGCCAGAAGATACAAATAAATATCTGAGTCCTATGTTGGGGGATTGGGAAGCATGAAACTCTGTGGAACATGCAAGGGATCTGGAACAGTAGATTACTTCGGAATAATTGACGTTTGCGATCAGTGTGAGGGCGAAGGTGTTGCGAATGGTTCAACATTCACTGTCGAGAAGATTCAACGTAGAAAGCATACTGATGGTGAAGTTGAACAGAAGAAAGTTAAATTCGATAAAAAGAATGCAAGTAGGAGTGTTTGATAATGATGTTTCCAGTGCTAGGTATTTTAGTTATTGTAGCTTTGATTGCAATCTGGGGTTTACTCGTTAAGTTTGGCACACACGACAAGTTGGGCAATAAAGTAGAGAAATTCGTAGAAGATAATCTAACAGACAAAAAGGAGAATGAAAAAAATGAATAATGGTCAACGTATTTTTTGGGCATCAGTACTCGGTGGAGTGATTTTGGTTGGTGGTATCTTGGGAGTAAAATCTTTCACTGTGATCAAACAAGGTCATGTGGGGGTTGTTTTCTCAGCGAATGGTGGAGTAATTAAAGAAACACTTTCATCTGGAATCAAGTTCATTAGTCCTTTCCACAAGGTAACACAGTATCCCATCTCACTTGACTCTGTTACATATGAAGGTATGGAACTGGCTACAAAAGATGGACAGCCACTCAAGATGGATATCGAATACGATTATCAAAATGAACTTGAGAAAGTACCATACATCTTTAACAAGTGGAAAGGTCAGAAGCCTAAAGATATTGAAGAGAACTTCTTGCGCTCTCGTGCGAAAGAGTCCGCAATGACTGTAACTTCTAAGTACAGCGTACTAGAAGTATTCCAAAACTACGAGAAGATCAAGACTGAAGTTGGTAAGGCGTTTGCTGAAGATGTAAAAGAACATGGATTCCATGTTGAAAATTTTGTTCTTGGCGCACCACTCCCAGACGAGAAGACCAAATCGGCAATTCAAGCTGTAGTAGATGCACAACAGCAACTTGAAGCATTAAAAATCGACAAGCAAAAAGCAGGAGAAGTAGCGGCTAAAAAGCTGATTGACGCTGAAGGTAACTCGGCGGCGGCAATTGCAGAAGCGGAAGGGCAAGCTAAAGCGAACAGATTGCTTCAGCAATCTATTACTCCTGAACTACTGAAAAAGATGGAGATGGAAGCACGTCTGAAACATGGTTGGATTACGATCAATGGAGCAACTCCAGTTGTAACTACGGAAAAGAAATAACAGGGGGAATATAAATGAATGAAGCGCATGAAGTGGAATCTCAGGAGATTGAAGTACATCATTTGGTTATTGTCGGGGAGAAGACAGACACGAAAGAACTTTTTATTTCAATAGAAGCGGACATTAGTACCGAAGAAGCTATTGAAAAGTTGTACGAAACAATCGATGTGCTAGAAGAAATGCTACAAGAAGAACAATAAAAATCGAAACCCATCTGCTTAGGTAGGTGGGTTTTTACTAGGGAGGGTTTATATGAAGAAAAGACTTCGTAGAGCAAAAACATCATTCATGACAATATGTCTTTTATTGTTATCATCTGCATTCGCTGGAGTAGTTGGTTGGTCGTTTCCTTCAGCAACATTGAATGATGAGAAAGAACAAAAGGTATTCAGAAAGGAAGAGAAGCGTAAATGATTAAGGCTGATAAGATTTTCAGAGAGAATATTGCGAACATAATAGCCAATGGTAGTTTTGATGTTAATCCAAGACCGAAATATAAAGATGGTACTCCTGCACATACTATCTATATTACTCAGGTTTTTGAAAAGTATAATCTTGCAGGTGGAGAGTTTCCAATCACACCATTAAGACCAATTCCGACTGAAAATGGAATCAAAGAGATTCAGTGGTTTTACCAAGATCAAACATCCGATCTATCCAGACTTGAAGGGGAGTACGGCATCCGTTGGTGGCAACCTTGGAATATTGGAGATGGAACAATTGGTCAACGCTATGGAGCAACAGTAGCAAGATATGATTTAATGAATAAATTGTTGACTGGCCTTAAAAAAGATCCTTATGGTAGAAGACACATAATTAATCTGTGGCAAGAGAAAGATTTAAGTGAAACAGAAGGATTACCACCATGCGCATTTCAAACTCTCTTCTCTGTAAGAATGGTAGATGGTGAAATGTATTTAGATATGACTCTTACGCAACGTAGTTCAGATTACCTTGTGGCTGGTCATATAAATAAAATCCAGTATGTAGCGTTCCAGATGATGATTGCCAAGCACTGCGGATATAAAGTAGGTAATTTTGCTCACTTTGTTCAGAACCTTCATATCTATGACAGACATTTGGTACAGGCTAAAGAATTGTTGAGTAGAAAACCAGTTGATCAATTCCCGATTATGAAACTCAATGTACCTGATGGCACAGATTTCTACGCTATTGACCATAAGGATTTCGAACTCATTAATTATGAGCCACTGAAACCACAATTGAAGTTTGAACTGGGGGAATAATTATGAGTATTATCGCTATAACTGCAATGGATCAAAAGGATGCAATTGGCAAAGACAATAAGCTTCTCTGTATGCTGAAAGATGATCTGGCTTACTTTAAAGGTGTTACAGAAGGTGGAATCGTAGTAATGGGTAGCAAGACATATGAAAGCATTGGAAAGCCATTGCCCAATAGAATCAACATCATCCTGACGAGAAACAAAGATTACCCAGATCCACCTTATGATAATTGCAGGGTAATGCATTCGGCAATGGATGTCGTAACGTTCTCCACGAGACACAGAAAGAATTTGTATGTTATTGGTGGAGCGCAAATATACAAATTGTTTATGCCTATTTGCAGGACATTGATTATAACTCACATACATCACACGTTTGAAGATGCCGACACTCATTTTCCTAAGATCGATTGGAGTGAGTGGGATCATGGCTTCTTGGAGGGTAGATGTTATCCAGACCAAAGAAACGAATACGGCTTTGATACAGTAATATATACGAGGAATAGATAGACCGTCTGACAGGGGATAAAACTCCTGTCTTTTCTTATATAATAACAAATAAAACACTTGCTAAGAACTAAAGAAAGTATTATAATAAGTATATAAGTTAAGAGAACAAAGGGGGCAACAAACATGTATCGCTATGCTACGAAGAGTGCAGATGAAGAGAAGGATTCAAACGTATACCTTAAAGAAATGATCGAAATGTTGAAGCATGAGAAAGTGAAAGCTAACTTGTATGTTAAGGCAGTGAAGTTGTCCGAACACGCCTTCAGACGAGTAAGAAGACACTTGGGAATCTTCAATCTGGCTACTGCTAATAAGACAGTTAAGGAAATGCTTCAAAAGGCTGTACGTCTTGGTACGATCCTTTCCAAAGAAGGACGCATCAACGTTATGTATGTATACAATCAAATTGCATTCTTTCTCTCTCCCGACCTGAAGACAGTTGTTACAGTAAATAAGTTTACTAAGACAACTTGGAGATTTGGGAAAGAATTCAAAGGAGAAGATGTGTCAAAGGAAGAGTTAATTGAACGTCACTGGAATGTGTTGCGCGAAATGGAAGCAAAAGAGGATCAAATGATTCAATTTATTCTATCTGTTGAAGCGAAAGTGTCTGATGTTAGAAGTCAATGTGCTTCACATTTGACTTATCTAAATAAGAATAAATACAGGTATGAGATCATGAAAACAATCTCAGAGCAGAATAATCAGCTTAAGAATGAAGCTAAAAAGTTATTCAGATTAAAGACGGAAAAGAGACGTTTATGCAAGTCTCTTGCATCACTTTGCTAAGGAACTAAAGAAAGTACTTTGGAGGTGTTGGTGTGGTAACTGTAATTGAAAATCAACAAAGTAAGATTGAAAAATTACTCAAGTTAATTCAAGAAAACCCTGACCTAGAGATTATGCCTATGGTTGACGAAGAGGTGAGTAATAGCGATTACTCATACAACTTAGGTAGTTGGGGGAAGGCATCTATAGAAGAGTATTTCACAGGCGAAGAACTTATTTACTTTCGATCTGACGGTAGTAGGCTTGAAGAGGACATTTATTCAAGGTTGGAAAATGAAAACCCTTCATGGTCTGATGAATATCTTGCTGAACAATCAGATAAAGAGTTCGAAGAAGTAGAATGGCAAAAAGCCATTGTTGTATACATCAACACAGCATATTAAATATATATTGAACGGGAGTTGCAAGAATTAATGGACTATATTCAGGTAAATTCAGGACGAAAATTCTATGTGCTTAATCCAAGAGCAAAGGATATTACAATTGAGGATATCGCACATTCACTAGCAAATATCTGTAGATTCACTGGTCATGGTGACAGATTCTACAGTGTAGCAGAACATTCAATCAAATGTGCATTAGTCGCTAGAAAGCTAGGATACTCAGTGTTAATTCAACTATATCACTTGCTTCACGATGGCGGTGAGAGTGTCGTAAATGATCTGGCATCACCAGTTAAACAGAATATTCCTCTATACAAGGAAATAGAGGATCGCATTAGTTATGTTATCTGGGAGGTGGCTGGTTTACCTGTACCTTCGGAGTATAGTTATAAGATAGTAAAAGTGACTGACAACACTTTACTAATCAACGAAATGGAGCAACTCATGAATCGTGGAGACATTCCTTATCATTTGGAACATGAGAAGGTGTTTGTAGACTTATCCGTTGGATACAACGCTGGAGAAGCAAAACAACCATTTCTTCAGATGTATTATTCACTAATGGAGGAGTTACAAAATGTATAGTTGCCCTCATCCCGAATGTTCACATGCAGGACAGATGATTACAAACAATCACTGCATGACAGAGCATGGTACAAGTAAGAATGATTTGTTTGAAATGTATGGCAAACCTGTTCTTGCTGGTGTTGACAACAATAAGTTGAAAAACAACAGACCTGCGAACAGTGGACGTGTAAATGACTTTGCGACAAGAGACTATAGCCGAGAAAATGTCCAGAGAAAGATGAGCAAATTCTATAGATAGGAGTGATGTTGTGAGTAAACAGATGACTAAGAAAGACGCAATTGATCTGATGGCACATTTTATGCTTATCGCTCAAAGTAAACAAGGGAATCAATTACTTGAAAAGCATATGGGTGATGGGCAGATCGACAAGATGATGCAGGTTGTTGTGAGTCTCTTTAAAAATGAGAACGAAAAGGCAGAACAATTCATTATCAATAGGATTGAGGTTCTATTGAAAAAGTTGGATGCTCATACAATTCCTGAGAACGCAAGAAAGTACTTTGACAAAGGTGATGAATAATTTGAGATATTTATCAGATAACACATATACAACTGGCGAAATGCTTGGTGCTCTAAAGAAATTTCAAAATGCTGAAATGATCGAACCAGTTCAGGATATCATCGTCAGAATGAATGAATATGGAGAAGTAGTTGTTATTCAAGATGCTAATTCTAAGAAGCATATTGGAAGCATCCTTCAATTATCGAATCTTATTATGAGTGCAACTTGGAAAATGGAAGCAATTCAAGTCACTTTCGAAGATGCTTTGAACAGATTAAAAGAAGGAAAAGATGTTTTGTGTATCACCGATGAACTTGGAATAGAAGACGTAGAATACTACAGCAGTATTAATGACTCTATCACTTTCCATCAAATCATTAATGGTGGCTGGTTTATCGAAAACTAAAACTATAACTGGGGGAATTTAAAATGGATCAAATCAAATTTTTGGAAGCTTCACAACGACTAATGGAGATTCGCGATTACTGTAAGGAAAACAGCGAGCAGAGTTATGATGAAATGTATGATAATATTTCCGGAAAGTATTACGAACTTATTGATTTTGCTAAACAACACGAGATCCCTATGGAAATCTATCTTACTGATATTGTAAGTGAGTTTTGCGCTGAGGACTCATACGAAGAAGAATCTAGTAGCTATTACGAAGAAGAAGAATCAAGCAGTTACTATGAAGAGTGAAAGTCATCTTATTATGAAGATGAATCAAAATATAATTTAACATACTAGGAGGATTAATATGATAGTCATTGGTTCAAAAGCATTCATGGTTCGTATCGCACTCACAGAGGACACGACTGCCAGATACGAAAGGTCTGATTATGATGTTGTCATGAGTCTTGAGGAGTTCTCTGCATGGACTGCTGAATTCAAAGATAGAATTGTCACTCTAATGCCAAAAGGCGAAAACAAATATAAGGCTATAGTGATGGGTGCTTCGATTCTGGAGCATAGAAAACAATATGAAATTGAACTCGGATTCGAGGGAACGTCTGCGAAATTCTTGCTTGACAACTTTGATCAAGTGACAGATGGATTGATGATACATGGACATCTAAAGGAAGTAATGTATTCAATGAAACTCGACTATTTGTTGCTCACTAAAAAGTCGCACCTGATCTATCCAGTTCACTTTGAAAAGAACATCACTGACTATCATCATCTCAGAAGTATCGTAGGTGACTTTGAACTGAATGAAGTGATGCAAGAGTATTATAATCTTCGTTCAGCAGAAGCTAAAAATCGATACAAACAACGTACACCTAAGCTGAACGTAACCACAGAGGATTTCTTTAGTTCTAAGCTAAATGTACCTCACTTCTTCGTGCATGATGATATTCATGCGGTTATGGCACATCATGATGAGCCAGTATACAAGAAGATGCAACCTGATTCGTCATTGGCTTGGTGTGCAAAGGATATGTTCTTCGCACTACCATATGAGATGCAAATCAAAGCGGTACAAGAAGAAGCGTATGTAATCTCACTTGAGAGGTACATACTTCCGCAATACGGAGACAATCATCACAATTATTTTGAGATGTACAAGAATGCTGTGAAACGTATTTGTACGACTCTGACATCTGGATGGTTCCGAGAATTCTCTATAGATAACTATACAGAAGTAATTGAGCGTTATGACTCTGCGTTCATTTGGAAGATGAGAAAGGCCATTTTGAAAGGTCAGATTAACTTTATTGAAGGGAAGTCGCTTAAGGATTTGCCACGCATTTTTCATGGAAGTGAAGTTAGTTTCTTAGAATTTTTGAATAAAGATATTGACTTACATCGTGAGGAGTTGAAGACATTAGAGGAGTTGTATTCTACCAATGCCTAAAACAATCCACCTTTGGACTGATGGAAGTGCATGTAACAACGGCAAAGATAAAGGTCTTGGAGGGCATGGTTATGTCCTCCTCTATGGAGACTTTGAAGGCGTAGATATTACCACAAAGTACTGTGATGACAAAAATACTCTTATAGATTGGGATTATCACATTCAAACGACAAGCCAACGAGAAGAGATGAAGGCGTGTATTCGAGGGCTTAGAAGGATTAAGAACACTGATGTTCCGATTACTGTTTTTGCTGACTCGGCTTACCTCATTAATTGTATGGATAACCATTGGTATGACACATGGAAGATGAACGATTGGATTACATCCGAACAGGAGCCTGTTGCTAATCGAGACTTGTGGGAGGAATTGCTTCAAATTATTGAAGATGGATTTCTCTTGATTAAATTCAAAAAAATCTTGGGACACAGCAAGGTGTTTTATAACGAACAATGTGATCAGTTAGCAGGGAGAGGTCTGATTAAAGCTAGAGAAGTAGTTAAGGAGATGAATTCAAGTGAAGTTTATAAATGAAGGTAGACAGAATCAATCACCAGTTAAAGTGGGAGATTTCTTTAAAATGGATCAAGCAGTATATGTGGTTGTACGGAAGTTAGTTGGGCTGACTATTGATGCTAGTGCGCCTGCGGGATACACATATGTTAATCTGACCGATCCGTCTTTCATTTTGAATAATAGTTTTAAAGAACTTATTGATTTGAAACTTTTTCTTAAACGAAAAGGCGTGGAGGAGTTCTACAGCGGAAAAGATGTAATGGTTAACCTCGGAACGCCAATCAGACTCGTATGAATGGTAGATGCACTATATATGAAGCATATGACGTTGCCAATGAATTAACTGGAGTTGCAATCCTTTATACAGACGCATATGGACTCATTATGATGAAAGAAGGCAACTCTTTCTATGTCTGGACACGCAAGTATGCGAGTATCAATGATATTGCTATTCGAGTATATGAGAAAGATTTAGCTGAAGACAGCCAAGGAAACGTTTACTGTGTAGATGGCCTTGACGTAACTATATACTAATTAGGGGGATTACAATGAATATTGATATAAACAACGCACCAGACAAGGTAGAACTAGGAGATATAATCGTTGGAAGCAATGGTCGCTTTTATTTAGCAGTAGAGATAAAAAATATTGAACGATACCCATTTAGAATTATCGACCTTACTACCTTTAAGTCAGTTAATGGGTTCGCTGAAGTGAATGCGATAAGCACCGTAAGTAGTTTAGATGAAATCAGCATTGTTAGGGTTATTAAAAGTGAGAATGTCACTCTTACTGAGAACACCAATGAAAACTAAACTAGGATGTGAAATAACTGAGGTGCAGTTGATCAATACGATAACTGGAGAGGTTATTGCAACATGTCAACCAATAACGATCTCAACCTTAAAATCAAACTATGATGAAGCGATTAAGAATAAGGCTGTGAAGGAAGATGGATTT
Source organism: Paenibacillus sp. SRL342 (assembly GCF_984798905.1). NCBI lineage: Bacteria > Bacillati > Bacillota > Bacilli > Caryophanales > Paenibacillaceae > Paenibacillus > Paenibacillus sp. SRL342. The sequence goes on along the minus strand of NZ_OZ481791.1, from coordinate 127,119 downwards.
GAGCATTTATTTTGTGAAGGCAAAGGTGGTGAACTCTATGTGGAACAGGAAGGGTAAAGAAATCTCTTTTTGTAATCTTGTTCGAAGTTTTGCGAATAGGAAATATATTCCTTATGGTGGTGAAACATCAATACAAATTGATAATGTAAGATTTCAAGTAACGAATATGTATGTCAATATTTACTTAACTGACGGCATAGATGATCTTCGGGTTTATTATGGCAACTTTGAGTCAGGTAAAAGCGAATGGCTTGCTAGAGGTTCTTGGTGTACAAAGATCGAGGAAATCCTTCTTGGCGACCAAACTGCCCACGAAAGAAAAAAAGAAGCAAGAGATAAGGCTAAAGTAGCCGAAGCAAACAGACTTGAAGCTAAATTCGAAGAATTATTTTCAGGTAAGGTGTAATGAGCAAATTAATCTTCCGTTATGGGTCAATGAACGCATCCAAGTCAGCTAATCTTATTATGGATCTACATGGTCACAAGACCAATGGGAAGAGTTTTCTGGCTTTCAAATCAACACTTGATACTAGAGATTATGGCTACATAACATCCAGAGCAGTAGAGACAAGAATTCCTGCAAGTCTAATCTCCCCAGAGATGAATGGAGTTATGTTTGAAATGACGAAAACATTCATGCCAAGGATCGTCTTCATCGATGAATGTCAATTTCTTACAGTTAATCAAATTGAAGAACTTGCCGATATTGTCGATGATCTAGGAGTGACCGTTCAAGCATACGGGCTTATGACAGACTTCAAAAGAGAATTGTTCGTAGGCAGTAAGCGACTAGTTGAATTGGCTGATGTGGTAGAGCGTATTCGCTCAGAATGCACACAATGCTACAATGAAGGATTGATGAATGCAAGGTTCTCAGATGGAATATTACAAACGAATGGTGAGACTGTTGTAGTAGGGGCAGAGCAAACATATAAGGTGTTATGTCGTAAATGCTATACAAATCAAATTAAAGTGGGTGCAAAATAAAATGAACGCTTTTTTTCGGGATAGTGTTGAGATAAATGGTAGTTATGTTAAGGGTAAAATCAAAAGGCCAATTAGAATAAACGGAAATCTCTCTACGATTGTAATTGAAGAGGGGTATTATGCGGAACATCTGAAAATCAATCCTACTGTATCTTATTTTGATTCAAATGACATAAGAAATATTGCATCAGAACTTATGCAAGTTGCTGATAAGTTGGACGAAATGAATAGTGGAAAAGAGGAGTTCTAATGATTGAGATTCGAGGAGTTGTATGGTATGAGTTGCCTTTTGTGACTGAAGTAGATATGACCGAAGAAGAGTGGCATGATCTCATGTATGAAGAAAAGGAAGAATTGATTGATGAACAAGTTATGATGGAAGACTTTGTTGATTCATTTATTAGCGACTTTCAAGTTAAGAAGATAGAGGAGAAGGTGAAACGATGAAATACGAGGAGAGAATCATATTTGATGGGTCGTACATTAACGGTATCATTGAGAAAGAAAAAGATAACGTGGTAGCAAATTGGTCACTAAAATATCAAGATATCAAACATGCCGAGGATATGTGGCCTTTAATTGGTGAACTTACAGACATCGCAACTAAAATGGGTGAAATGATGAGTGTCAAACGGTAGGAAAAAAGAGGGACAATATGTCTCTCTTTTTTATATGTAAACATTCATAAAACAGTTGATAAGTACTCAAGAAAGTATTATAATAATAGTATAAGAGATAAGGAGATGATTTGATTGAACAATGACACAATCGCTGTAAAACGGAAAGATGCTGAGAATTTGATCTTGCAACTCGAAGAAGAGAACGAATCATATGGAGATCGAATTGTTTCACTCGAATATGCATATAACAGTGCGATAACGCTGGTGAGAGAATTGTTTGGTATGGAGAAGCATGAATACCTTATTGGTCAATACCTTGAGTTCGATGAGCCAGAAGATAAGTCATTAGAAGAAATCACATTCAGGGTTGTTGAGGTCAAGGGTGATGAGTTGAGAGTTATTATGGAATTTGAGGACGAAGACTCTGAAGGAATTTGGACTGATATTCATTCGGTAGTTGTTCTGTAATGTCTGTAACAAAGGAGTCTGCAAAAATAGAAGCCTTTTTTGTAAGGGGAGGTAGAGGAAATCCAAGGATAATTAGTTGGTGGTCTGATGACAATGGAGTCGTCAAGGCAAAGAAGGAGTCTCCAAGCCCTACATATTTCATTGCAGGTAGGCCAAAGACAGTACGAAGATCAGGATTAATCTTGAGGAGGTAAGTAATTTTGGCGATATTATATATAATCTTTATCTACATCTTAATTGCAGTATTTTGGCAACTAGGAGAGAAAGCCTTATATGGAAAGGTGACTCCAAGAATCTTGGATGACATAATTGCAGTGGTCTTGGCTATATCAATATACTTTAACTTCAGATAGGAGTGTTTGTGTGAGGACAGACAGAGTTCATATCGTAGTGTTCGTGAAAAAGAAAGAAGATGTAGGAATGTACTTTCGGTTATTTAGATTGATGTTGCTAGATAAAATTAACAAACATTTTCTAGCTAATGATTTTGCTAAGATAGAAACTGATAAGTTTATTATCAGATTTAATATCGGAAGTCAGAAGCACTACAGAGGTACGAGAGCGCACTATGTAATTAACATGTGTCAAGACGAAGAGTTTGATTCTCTCTGTAATTGGATGATTCATAATGGATTCGGTTCCCTAAAATATGAAGCAGAGTGGAATGAATTATTCGAAGATGCGAAGCCGATTAAAGCTGAAACCGATCCTGATGGAAAGCCTATAGTTAATTGGCATGACAAAGACAATGCTATTACTGGAGTATGGGATTATGGAGTAACCGATTCATGACCATATCATGGGGAAGTCCGCTCAAACGAAAAGACTTGTCGTATGTGTTTGGATCTGGATGGGAGAAAGGTGACTTCAAGTTCATCGATTGGCATAAGACACCACTTGGATGGGACTTCAATCTGTGGCGCTTCTCAGTATCATATGACAATTGGGGAAAGGTGAGAAGCAATGGTAGGTAAACAGCTAAAGGTAATAGCAGTGATACTTGTAATAGGCTTCATTTTTTCTTTCTTTATTACTCCGATAGTATTCCCTGAATTACCTTTTCCGAAAATGTTCATCGTGTATGGCTTACTATTTTCTTTCTCTGGAGTAGCAACATACTTTACATTGCTTATAATAATGCCTTTTAACACAGGAGGAAAAGACAGTGAATGAATATATGCACACCAATGAAGAGTTATATAAGCTTGGATTCACACCAATTGAAAGAGGAAGGATTCTGAGGTTGCAGGATAAATACAAATTTAAAAACTCGGATGAGATTGCAGAAGCAGAACGAAGAATCGTAGAGAAAACAAACAGGCTTTGCGAGGAACATGAAATTATCACCGACATGCTATCAGTAGCCTACCAAAGAGAGCGAATATTAGGAAAATATTAGAGGAGAAGATGAAAATGACTAATGGTGAGTTGAATGAATAGAACTCTGACAGTCCAAGAAATGATTGACGCATTAACTCAGATCAAAGATAAGAGTCTTCCATTATTTCATGTAAGGGACAGTTGGTCTTTCGATGACATTGAACAACCTTTTATTGTTCTCGATGAATATGGCTACGAAGGCTATGTTTTAATTTAAACATGGGTATTATAAGCGATTAAGGAGTGAGGTTTAAAATGATGATACTTCCTAGAAACGATGATGAATTGATTAACGAAATCAAGATGTCACTGCCAAGTTCAAGAATAGCGGCGTATGCAACAACTCTCGTAATACGTCATCCCAAAACAAATGACCTGATCATATTGAAATGGAGATTACCATGGAGTAAGACAGAAGCATTGCAAGAAAGTGACTTTATCGAACTGAAAGACAGAAGGACTTGGGATGCTAATTGGTCTGATCTCATGGGAAAAAACATCATTCTTCATCCAGACATGCTTCATTCAAGAGGAAGAGATGCGCTGGAGAGACTATCACCTGATGATGATAATAAAGAAATGTGTAAAAGTAATGAAGAATTAGCTGATTATATTGCGGCTCACCTTCCTATTAGTACAGAAGATGCTTTGGATTTCGTTGAAGGTGCAATCAATTATGGCATATACTCTGATAGTGTTAATTTTACAATGGCTTTGCGTGGTAGAGATAGGGTTATTGAGCAATTGAGTAGCCAGTTGGATAAAGTAAGAAATCTATTAAGTGAAGGGGGATTTTAAATGGGTGTTGTAACCACATATGACGAAAGAAGAGGTAGATTGCGTGATGCACTTAAAGATTGCATGCGTATGGTTAAAGAAGATTTGTTTGATGAAGATGTATGGGGATATGAAGATATGAGAGATGATTATGCCCTAGATGTTTATATGGCAGTTAAAAAAGCAAGAGATACAGTGTAAAAATATTCTATTTAGAAAGGTGTGTAAGTATGGAATTAGTAGATTTAATCAGGAGAGCAGAACGTGAGAATGAAGACTTGGGTGATTATGGCGACATTCCACCTGAATCATACCTTATTTTTAAGGAATTAATTGACAAACTAAAAGAGCATTTCGATATTCAAGAGTAAATAAAACAAATCTTTTATTTACAAAGGAGAGAAAGCGTATGAACGAAAGAAAGTCAGTAGAAATCCAAATCCCCTGCTGTGTATTTTTCAATGATTCAATGGGGGCGACAATAGATGAGAACAATCATCTATACTTTAAGTGGTTCAAACAAGAAAAATGCACAGCAGTCTTGAAGGCCAACAGAGAGAATGCAGTAAAACTAAAGGATTTTTTAAATGAATATTTGAATCAAGAGTAAATAAAATAAGGGTTTTATTTACTCTTATAGGAGGAATGAATATGTTTAAGATAGTCAAGACATACTCAGACAATAATATTATTGTCGAAGACGAAGAATTTGGAAATTATGAAGTTACGCTCAAGTGGGATGGTTGTATTGATTTTAGAAAAGGTTACAATGGGTTTAAGCCAAGTGAAGATCAGACTGGAGAAAATACTGACTACATTCATATTTGCGACATTGACGAAATGATCGAAACTCTTCAGGAACTTAAAAAAGTAGGGTATAAACACTTTAACAACGAATATTGGGGGAATTGATATGGTTCCAGTGTACAAGTTTAGATATGAAGGAGAAACAACTAAAGACTTCACAACGGATCAGATTTATTGTGGTAGAAAATCAAAAGGTGGAGATTTGTTCGCTAGAGGTGATCGTGGGAGTTGGGTTCTCATCTTTGCATATAGATTCGCTCATAATAGAATGTACAAATACTTCGCTCAGATCGAGAAATCACATGTTAAGAACCACAAAGAAGCAATGAACTACGGTAAGAAAAGATATTGGGGAATTAATGATGGATGGGGGATTGTAGGTTATGCCTACACTTGCACCTATTGCAGATTTAATAATTCGTTCATTGACAGCGAAGAGAGTGTTCAGCATTGTGAACTTTGTGGGAGTAAAAATGAAATGATACCGATTCTATAGAGGAGGTTAATTAGCATGTTTAAGCAGACGTATGGATTTGACACTGATCGGTTGAAGAGAGGAATGCCAATATTAATAAGTGATTCGAATCCCAAGAATAAATGTGCATATTGGATTACTGGCGGCATGGAATATGTCGATGAAGATATGAGTGGGACTTATCTTATAGTTGATAGTAATCCTTCAATTTTGAATCTACTCAACTTAGCAGGAGAGGAGATTGAGATGCCTATCAGACATTTCATCGGAGACAATCCAAGGATGAAAATTTCAATCTATAAGATTACTGAGGAGGAATAGAATGAATATCAATGAATTAAAACAAGGAATGAAAATCGAATATATTGGAAGATCATTTGCTCATGGAGGAACATACACTTTGCTTCCAGCAGAATCAACATACTACGAAGCAAGCAATTGTCCAGAGCATGAACGTGGCAAACTGGTGATTGTAGAATTTATGAATGATGATACGCCTATGTTCTTTTTGGTTGATGAGTTAAATCCAGACGATTGGAGAATTGTGCAGTGAACAATAACAATCAAGAGATCAGAGCATTAATCAGGCTACTCATATATAAGGGTGTATTTTCAGAAGAAGAGTTTAACAAGTCTCTTTTAAGCGTTAAGTATGATGAGAAAATGATCGCAAAATGACGATGATTAAACGGGTATATGACAAAAAATCAAACAAATATGTTGAGGAGTTCAATGGATACAGGGTTGGAGATATTGTTGAACTTTCCAATTATGGCCTAACAATCAAAGGTTTTCCCTCTCATCAAAAGGTATCAAGAGTAAGGAAATTTGAAATAACCCATTTTACTTTGCATCAATGGTTGGGTTGGGGATTTAGACTCAAAGGATTCAAGGATGAGCATTTTAAAATAGGGTGGATTAAGTTTTATAGAAGACCAATCTATGAAAACTGGAACGATTAAAGGAGCTAACTTGAAGAATGACTACAAGAATCATTGAGAGTGGAAATTTATCTGGAGCCAAAGAGCAAAGAAAACGTTTGAGTTGCCCTGAATGTAAATCATATAGAGTTCTTGGAAGATATCATATTGAACATTCTGGCTTATTTCTAACCAAGAGCGTGAAGGTTGGAACATACACATGCTCCAATTGCAGATGTAAGTTTGAAAAAAGAACTAAATTGTGAGGAGAGATTACTATGTCATTCTTTGTTGCCTGTAGTAAATGCTATTCAAGAAATGTCACGATGGAGGGTGATAGAGACATTGCAAGGTTACACTGCAATAAGTGTAAGAACGTTCAATATGGCGATGAACCTTTTATTGAATCCGAAAATGCTCACAAACAAGTTGTTGATCTCTTCAATGAGGTGCTTGCAGAACTCAAAAAGGAATATACAGGTTGGAATTGTGAGACGGGGAACTTTAACGTTGATAAGGATGGCATTACGGAACGTGAAAGACAAAAGCTTCACCAATACAGAGAACGGTTGAATCAAATTCATATTATATAAATTGATGTACAAGAACTCAAGAAAGTATTATAATATAGTAAGAGGAGATGATATACAATGAATCTTAAGTTGACCGAAGATCAGATGGAAGCAATTTTATATGAACAAGAGATTGAAGGATTCGAATACGAACTCGTAGAGCAACCACAATGGGAAGTTGCTCACAAGATGCAATCATGCGAAGTGATCTTTAAACATGATGGTAAGTATTATTCATTCGGTGCTGGTCGGACTGGAACCGAATGGACTAGTTGGGAAGTTGAGTTTTGGGACAATGAAGCAATTGAAGTTCAAAAAGAATCTTATATTTCATACAGATGGGTACAAGTCAATAATGATCCAGATTCAATCGATATTGTTGATTGCTCACAACCCAGAAAGGCAAAGGCTAAATGATTATAGACACAGTTGACAAGCTTAGATCACATCTTAAAATATTTAAATTAAAACTATTAAATGACGGATGTGATCCCATGACGTTGTACCTAATGTTCTGCTCATACTACGAACACTATATGGAAAGATATCTGTTGTCTAAAGAAGAGGTTTTAAACCTTGCATGTGAAATCCTAATTGAGGATGTATAAGAACTAAAGAAAGTAGTGATATAAATGAATGGTACACGTACTAGAGAAAGAAGATTGAGAGTGCCGAGAGGTAGTTCAAAGTCTGGAAGGAACTTAGAACATCTTCTGCATAATCTCGCAAGACCAACTGAGTACAACATTAACATCACAGTTGAATCAAAGTCTAATGTTGATACAGACAACCTTTCGCACAACATTGTTGAAGCACTCAGAATTGCACGTATTAGAGGTGATTCAAATTTCTAAGAAGAAATCAAGAGATACCCGACTCACTGATGAACAGATTGAATTCATTCGTGTAAAGCCCGAAGATACAGCCAAGAGATTGGCTGATCTTCCTTACACAATTACACCACGTCCCGATGAAAAACCACCACGAGGAAAGTTCTGGTGCGCTTACTGTGGATCTTGGGAGAAGTTCATTGCACATCATCCTCAAATGCCTTTGTCTACATATCCGAGGTGTCAGAAGTGTGCAATGTCTATTGAAGACTATCATCAAAAATCGGCCAATAGATTATGGGGAGATAGTGTAAAAGAAAGATAAAACATAAGTGAGGAATGAACATGAAGGGTTGCACTATCTGCAATGTAAAAAACCATAGCTTCTATGTCTCTTCTGATGAGCTATACCTTTGTCCAAGACATAAGAAGATCATGACCGAAGAAGATGAAGAAGCTTCTCATGAGTTCAAAAAGAACCGCTTTATCATCAAAGGTAACGTAGCCGAAATGTCTATCTACAACAAGCAATACAATGAGAAATCTCATAAGGTGTTGATTGATGTAGAAGATGTTTCATTGATAGAAATGTTTCGTTGGACAGAGGAAATGACTCTCGGTGAGGGTGGTCACATTATTACGGTAATAAGAAAAAACGGCAGGAGATTATCGCTCAGATTAATGGACTACCTTCAATATCTTAGATTCGGAATAATGTCGCCCTCATATCTTACAAACTGTAATCCATTTGACTGTAGAAAGTTCAACATTAGAGTCAAAAAAGATAAACGAAGAGAGCGGTCAACTATTAGAAATTTACTTTAGGAGTGACTATGAATGATTATTAATGGAAATTTGATAGAAAAGTTGAGTAAAGGTTGTACATTCACGATATTGTATGAGGGTAGTGAAATGTACGATTTTATGATATGTCGTAGTTTTGGAAAAATTGAATACGTATTGGTCAATTTGACCACCTCCTTTGTTACAACATCTAAAGGTGACTCCATCCCCGAGATGATAAAACCCTTTATTGAAGACGATAAAGTTTATGAAATCATTAAAATCAACGGAAAAGAGGTGTTGGTCTAATGGGAGTAGACTATTACGCATGTCGCAATTGCGGAGACACATTTCCTGATTGTGGGCCACATACAAGTTGTCATTGTGGAGAGCATTGGTGTGATGACGCTTGTGCCGAAGCTGAAGGGTTCAGAGAAGAAGAAGATGGTTTCACACCTAAAGGATCTCAATGGACGCAGGAAACGAGTTGTAATTATTGCCGAAACGAAGACTTCTCTGACTACGAATTACTGGAATATGTTATTCGAAGTCACAATAGTTCTCGCGAAGAAATAATCTCAATGTATAAAGAGTGGAAAGAAAACGAGGAGGAATAGGAATGAAGATTGTTGCTACAAGAACAAACCTAAGAACTGGCTATAAAAAAGGCGATCTACTTGAATTTATCAAAATGGGTATAGGTGATTGTGCTATAGCAAAGAATCTGACTAGCCCTGAACTGGTAGAGGAAAATAGTAAATCTGGATTAAGTTTTATAGTTACAGATAACTTCGAAATTTACGATCCAGAGAAACACTATGTGCGTTATGGTGAGTCTGCTGAAAAATTCTCTTTTCTCGGAATACCTATTTACAGAAAAGTGAGAGAAATTAAAGTTCCTCTGCATGAGTTGATTGGAGGAAACTGATTTGTGTGTAACTTGCGGTGATACTTTACTGATTCATGCTAAACCTAAACAATATGATGGCTTTGTTAACTTACACCTTCACACAGCTTACTCTCTGCTTGACGGAATGAGTAAGCCTGAAGATGTGATCAAGAAGGTTGCTTCGCTTAATCAAACCGCTGTAGCGGTCACGGAACACGGAAATGTATTCTCTGCTGTTAAGATCCATAAGCTTGCGAAGAAGGCTAATATCAAACACATCTATGGTGCTGAGTTTTACGTTACTGATGACAGATTTATTCAAGACAAAACTAAAAAATACTTTCATATTACTGTCCTTGCTAAGAATGAGAAGGGTAGACTTAACATCAACAAACTTGCATCTCTCGGTTACCTTGAAGGCTTCTATTTCAAGCCACGTATTGATCATAGTTTACTCAAGCAATACAGTGAGGGATTGATTGTATTATCTGGATGTATGGCGAGTGAAGTACAACAAGCACTTGCTGGAGGAAAGATCGGTGATGGAGACATCGAGATTACAGATGCCAACATCGACAATGCAAGAGGTATCATTAAGATGTACAGAGAGATGTTTGGCAATGATTATTATCTTGAAGTCCAAGCACACAGAGATACAAGACAACAGCAATTAAACAGAGCAATTGTCGATCTAGCCAAAGATATGAGCATTGAGTATGTAGCTACAACTGATAGTCATTTTGTCGAAGAAGATGATCAGGAGTTACATAATATCTTCATTTCCATCGGAACTAACCGAGAAGCAGGAGAAACATATCAAGATACTCATATCATGGATGCAGATGAGGTAACTGTTAAATTGCTTGGATCAATGACCAACGATGAAGCTGAATTGGCAGTAAGAAATTCATTGGTTATCGCTGACAAATGTAATGTTAATCTTCCTCTGTCTGAGCCAATCATTCCTCACGTTGACATCCCTGAAGGATTTGCTGATGAGATTGCCTATATCAAGGAATTGATCAATAAAGGCTGGAAGAGAAGAGAGATCAAGAAGAAGCCAAACTATGAAAAGTACAGACCACGATTAGATTATGAGTTCAGCTCAATTACCAAGATGGGTTTCGAAGGATACTTCTTACTTGTAGAGAGTTACGTTAGCTCAGTTATACGTAAAGGGCCTGCGCGGGGATCATCTGGTGGTAGTCTTATCGCTTATCTGCTTGGAATCACAGAGATTGATCCGATCCCATATGGCCTTTACTTTGAACGCTTTATCGATGTAGGTGCTCTTGATCTTCTTGAGTCTGGACAGATTACTCGCAAAGAGTTGAAGATTCCAGACGTTGACTCCGATTTTGGGACAACAGACAGAGATAAAGTAGTGAGTGGTATCGTCAATAAGTATGGCGAAGAGAAGTTTGCCGCTATTGGTCAGTTCGGTTATATTTGGGATAAATCAGCAGTCAAGGACGTTGGTCGCGTGTTGAATATTCCGTTTAGCGTAACAAACATGATGACTCAACAGATGGGCGATCTGACAATTGAATATATGAGAAAAGCAGGAGTCAACACTCACTGGTTCGAAGAGTACCCTAAACTTTTCGAATATGCAGAGAAGATAGCAGGATTGCCTAAATCATTTGGAGTGCATCCTTGTGGTAAGATCATCTCAATCAAAGAGATCGACTATTATACTGCTGTCGCTTCTAATGACGGAACCATTGTCTTTCAGGGAGACATGGATGACACGGATGATCTAGGTCTAGTTAAAGTTGATATTCTCGGATTGAAGTCACTTGATGTTATCTACGATACTCTTGAGATGATTGACAAGGATTACGACTACATCAATCCCGATAAGCTGGATTTCACGGATATGAATGTACTGAGTCTCTTTAGGGAAGGTCGAACAGATGGAGTCTTTCAATTTGAATCCATTGGAATGAAGGAAACGTTAAGACAAGTAATCCCTGATGGAATTGATGACTTGGGTGTATGTAATGCTTTGTTCCGACCTGCATCGATGAAGCACATTGAACACTATGCAAACCGCAAAAAAGGAATAGAAGAATACTCTTATCTTCATCCCGATTTAGAGGTTGTATTGAAGGCTACAATGGGGATCATGACATTTCAGGAACAACTTATCGAGATTGGATGGATTGCTAAGATGAAGAATCCAGACAAGATCCGTAAAGCTACGGGTAAATTCTTGCCGTTCATGCTGGAAACAGCATGAATTATGAGTGGACAAAATCGGTGAAGGCTAAAATTGATAAATCCAAATCAAGTAATAAATGCATTGCTAAAGACTTTCTATGATGTTAGGATAATATCATAGGAGTTGATGAATCATGAGTAAAAAAGAAGAAATCTTAAACAAAGCTTTACCTATGTTGAACAGCGGAATGTCTGTACTCCAAATATCTAAAGTTATTACAGAAGTGAGTTACGCTACATTAGGCAGATATCTAGGTGAACATGCACCAAAGAAGCCGAGACTTACAGATGAAGATAAGGCGACAGCATTACAAATGTTTGACAAAGGGTATACAACTGTGGATATAGCAAAGGCATTAGGTAGAGATAACAGCAATATTGGGATTTTCCTCAAATCAACAGGAAGACAGCCAACAGGAAAGAGGTCTGGATTACTGATAGAGGAAGAAGAAAATATATGTCATCTTTACATAAATGAGTTGCTAACTACTAAAAAAATTGGAGACAGATACAACGTCAGTGAAAGGACAATCGCAAAGATAGTAACTGACAATGGTTTTAAGTTACGAAGCAGTGGAGCGATACCGAAGATAGTCAATCACGATTATTTTGAGATCATTGACACAGAGGAGAAAGCGTACTTTCTTGGGCTTATAATTTCTGATGGTGGAATTATTAAAAGCTACAACAGAGAAAATCGAAATCTATCTATCTCACTTTCGCTTGATGAAGCTGATGGATATATGGTCGAGAGATTGGAGAGCGTCTTGTGTAACTCTACGGGAACAGCAAAACTAGATGTTAGAGGTTGCGTATCCTTTAGAGGTTCGTCCCGCAAGTTAACAGAAGACCTTGCTAAATATGGAGTAGTGACAAGAAAAAGTGCCTTATCATACTTGCCAGAAGTTAAAGAAGAACTTGTTCCACATCTCATTAGAGGTATATTTGATGGAGATGGTACTGTATTCAAAGCTAAGAGTAGAAGTGGAGCAACATTCGGATTTTATGGCACAGAAAGAATCTGCAATGAAATCAAATCTTATCTTATCGAAAAGATAGGTGTGAGCAACAACAAGGTATTCAATAAAACTGACTCCAATGTAAGTTTTGTATACTTCTCCAAAAAGGCTGATGTTAAAAATTTCTATCACCTCATGTACGACAACGCAACTATTTATCTTGAAAGAAAGCGTAATGTTTTTATCAATCATGTTAATACCGAGGTAATCATTGAAAGTAACGAGTCAATGACACCGTAACGCATAGGGATTGAAACTGCTTTGCAGAATAAAATATCCCCAAGAGTGTCCACCACGAATACTGATAGAGTATACCTGTCTCTTTGACAGCCTAACGTAATATCGAGGGTGAAAATGTATGCTGAACTCACCATGAATAGACATGGGATGCCATGAAAATGGAGGGAGGAAACTCCCAGAAGTAGAGGATAAAAAGCCTTTACGATAACAAAATTGAAGAAGTCGATGGAACTGATGACTGAGTGTAAAGCTGAACTATGGGCTGGACTCAGTAAACGTGGATGGACTTCAGATCAACTGGAAACATTGTGGGAGATCATGATTGACTTTGCATCATATTCCTTTAATAAATCTCACGCTATGGCTTATGCAATCATTGCATGGCAAATGGCGAAACTTAAATACTACCATCCAGTAGAGTTCATGACCGCACTGCTCAACAGTAAGATTGGTAAGATTGATGAGTTGTCTCATTATATTAGTGAGTGTCAGCGCATGAACATAAAAGTCAATGTTCCAGATATCAATAAGAGCCAAAGAAAGTTCACCTATGAAAATGGTGAAATTATTTTCGGTCTTACAGCCATTCGTGCCATTGGTGATCCTACTGTTGACTTGATTGAGAATCTGCGGAAGCTGTATGGCGAATCGTTCAACTCTTTTAAAGACTTCTACAGTTTCACTGTACAAACAAGCAATATTTCTAAAACTGCTGAATCAATAGCAAATCAACAACTGGAAGTTTCTTTTGACATGCTTCCTTCTGACGCAACAATCAACCTAATCAAAGCTGGAGCATTCGGTAACGACAAGAATGATATTCTTACTCAATTGGCTGAGACAACTTACACACCTCTTAAATGGACTCCAAAGAAAGGTATGCCAGCTAAAGGAGATTTCAAAAAAGCTAACTACGAAATCTCTGATGAAGACTATTCTGATAAATCAAAACGATATGACATCTTCAACAGCTACAAGCATAAGGACTACTTAGCTAAAGAGAAGATTAGGAAGCAGAAACACATTGACAAATTCTTTGAGAAGTATGTGGGGGATTTTGAATCTTATGAGTTCGATACAATGGGTGCATATCTAACTATAAGTCCATTTGATAAGTATAGAAAATCTATAAAAGATTTCTACTCGTATAAAGATGGAACTGACAAAGTGTTAGTGGTAGGAACCATCGTTAAGAAGGAAGTTAAGAAGTCTGGTAGAGGTGGACAATACGCCAAGCTTAAAGTCTTGACCCCACATGGAGTCGTTAATGCTAAAGCCTACTCAAGTCAATACAGTGAATTTAAACATCTTCTAGACAAAGGAACCAACGTTGTTATCCTTGCCAAGCGAAGCAAAGATGAAGCGATCGTATTCAAAATGAAGACGTTCGATGAGTGGAAAGATTTGATTGATAGGAAATTAGAGTACAAAGAAAAAGTGAAGCAAAAGGAGGTTGCTGTTTAAATGAAGACATTTACCGAAGAACAACTTAAATTGATTCACACAGCAATGATGATTCAAGGTTTGAAGAATGTTGGCGTTTCTCTTCTTGCTAATGACGAAGAAGAGAAGTTTATTCAGATGGTTTTTGATGCCCACAATAACCTAACAGACGAAGAAGTCGATGTGATGATGAGAGAGACAACTGTAAGATATCTTAAAGACTTAGGCTTTCTCAATGAGTAAAAGATATAAGATCAAATCAAATGGAAAGCTATTTGAGGAATGGATGAGGGTTTCAGCAAGCCCTCATTCCAAGCTTTTTCTACATGGAGCATCTGTAATTCAGAATGATATGGAGATGACAACACAACAGTTGAATGCTTGGTATAAAGAGGTTGGCCTAATGATCGAAGCTACAGAAGAACACTTTGAGTCAATTATCAATGAGATGAAGCAGTTAAGAAAGAAGACAGTTAATTACATTACCAATTTAAATAAATAGGAGAGTGATTTTAAATGAAGTATTCTTATTTTGTTTCATATAAAGGTCTTAATGATAATGGAAGCATATCAGACGGAATGATTGATATCAAAACAGATACACCAATTGAGTCATATGAAGATATTATGAAAATAGCAAAATACATTGAAAAGAATTATGGGTGCAAACAGGTGGTCATCAACAATTATATTAAACTTGAACGTTAGGAGGTGAGTATTTTGAAAGAATATTTCGTAATTATTGTGAATGTAGATTACAACATGGAGTCTGAAGACAGATATTATAGTCACTATGACAATTATCCACCCACTGAAGAAGTTGAGAGAGCATTAATTCATTTTAATAACTTCCGTAGTCCAACATCAAGACTTAAAACAACTTCAAATTACGCAAGAGTAGAGAAGAGGTATAGACTCACTTCTTAGATGTTATCACACCATATTTAATTGGCTTTCTTCACTCCTACAAAAGTGATTGCCAAATAAATATGACGGAGTGATATAAATGGAACTAAATCTGACTTTGCCAGTACCAACATCTATCAATAAGCTGTACGTGAATGAATTTCAATGGGATAAAAAGTTGAGGAAACGTGTGCCTACTGGTAGAAGAATCCTATCAACTGAAGGTCGAAAAGTTAAAGCACAAATTCAAGGACGTGCAAGAGTTCAAATGCTTGAACAGCCTGAATGGGATTACGAGTGGACTAAAGATAATTACGTTTACCAAGACACTATCATCTACTTTGCCAGAAGAGGATCAGATGATAATAACATATACAAGCTTCTAAATGACTCTCTTGAAAAAGTAACTTATGAGAACGATTCAAGGGTGCTAGTCAGAACCCAACGTATTGTGTACGATACAAAGAACCCTCATATAGAGGTAACGATCAGGCCAGTTGATTTTGTGGGTATCTTCGAGAATCAGAAGGTGTTAGACGACTTCTCTCTAAACTGTCAGTCATGCTCAAAGTACCGTAAGGGTGGATGTTCGATCCTCAAGGATTCGATTGCTGGAACAGTAAGAGAAGAGGTTGGTAGTATATACGATCCAGTATGCACAGCCTTTAAACCAAAGAAATAAACTTAAGACTGCTACTATATGTGGCAGTCTTTTAAATATGCGTTGACGCATATTACATATTAGATTATACTAACTATAGTAACTATGATAACCAAATGCATTGGCGGTGTTCTTATTGACTAACGATAAAAAAACATTCCCTTTAAGGATTAATAACCAATATTCTGATGAGATAAACTGGTATGTATTTCATACAGGAAGTAAATCAAAACATCAATACATTCTCGATGCAATTGCTGAGAAGATCGCTAAGGACAAAATAAGCCTTATGGAAAAGGGGCTAGTCTATGATGAGAAAGCGAACGGAAGCTGAAGTTGTATTTTTCGAAGACATTAGAGACAAGAAACGTATTGCAAGTAATATATTTAAACGAGTTGCTACCAGAAAAGGTGGCGTTAACTCTGCTTTAAAGACTCCATACCACTACATGACAAATAAACAGAAGAAAGAACTTAATGGAGAGGTGATTAGTGTGAACGTAAATGAAGTGCTATCGAACACTAAGTTTAAAAAGCTAGATAAAGGAACACAGAAGTTAATGTTGGAAGCGTGGAGAAAGAAATTAAAAGATGTTGAAATATATGAAAAGATGGGAATAGCATCTAACACATATTACCGATATCTGAAAGATTTAGATGTTAAAAACAGAGCAACATTAAAAGGAACAGTCAAAGAGAATGGAGATGGAAATACTCCTTTCAGGATCAATGAGTACTACACGTTAACCTATAATCAGTTTAAAGCTTTAGATAAAAAACAAAAAAGAGAAGTGGCTCAAATTATTTTTGACAATCACTCTATCATCGAGGTATCCAGAGAGTGGAATATTACACAGGCTAATATTCGTTCTTTGAAAAAATATTATTGGAAAGATAAAGTATCCGAGGAAATAACCGATATAAAAGAAGAGGGAGCGAATGAAGTGATGATTGAAGAGTCACCGAAAGCGGTAACACCTGTGGTCACCGAACACTCACCTATTGTAACTGTAGATAATTTGGTAGAGAATTTCTTCTTTACATTCAACAATCAAGATGGTGACAGAAAGTCAATTATTCGAAAGCTGAAATATCTTCTGGAGGAACTTGAAGATACAGATGAATCAACTAAATTCGATGTTCACATGACCATACGTGGCACAGACCAAAGAAGATAACAAGTTGGTATTAATAGAACTACCATCATATACTAAGGGGACTAACAACTATGAAAAAATCATTAAGAGACATTAGAAACATTGCTACAGGAGTAATAGCTGGTATCGCTCTGACAGCTACAACAGCAGTAACGTTTGCAGGAACAGATAATATTCAAGCACTCTTTAACCGTGATCTTAAGTTTGTTGTAAATGGAGAAACCGTTAAGTCTGGTTCTCCTGCTTTGACAGCTAATAATTCTACATACCTTCAGCTTAGAGATGTTGCTGACATGCTGGATTATAAAGTTGGTTACGATGGTAAGACTAAGACTGTTACACTAACCGATCAAGGATCGATAACGCCAGCAAAAGAAACAAGCACGAACAACACTACGAATACAGCAAGCACGAAGCCTAGTGCCGCAAAAGATGATCTAACAACGAATGATTATGACTACCGTAAGCTTCCAATCACATTGGATCGAGGAAATGGAGACATCAGTATGACGTTGAACTCCATTACTCATGACGATGAGAAAGTATATTTTAACTTTTCCATTTCAAATCCTACAGGCAGAAAATTTCAAGTAATGGGTGAAACTTCAGCATCGAATATGGGTTTGCCTGACAAAAAACTATTCGGAGCAAAAACTACTAACCAGATGTATGACAAAGAGTACGAGTATCAAATTGCTTATAACAAGTCTAACTTCAGCAGAGACACTAAAAATGTAAGAATAAATCTTAAAGTTAACTATTACTCGTTAGATATGTATTCTTTCAAAGTAGATACGACTGGAATGTTTGACGATCTTTAAGATGTGTGATATTATATTATAGCTTGCTGTAGGGGTTTCATATATTTTTGTTCGGGTTTAATGTGAAACATTCTACAGAAAAAGACTATTGGGGCAATAACCCTAGTAGTCTTTTTTATGTTTGACTGCGTTTCTAAGAACTGGTATTATTAGGAATATCATTATTCGACATTATGATTTATCATTGGCCTGACTTTAGTGGGGTTAAGAAAACCAAGAGAAAACGCCATCACTATCATCATTGTCACCATTGTTGATTGATGATAGAATAATAGCCGATCCTATGGGATCGGTTTTTAATTCCGACTATGGCCACTCGGATTAATCTGAAAGGATGATAGTTATGATCAGGAAGCCTTTACCTCAGTTTAACTCTCTTAGTGAAGCTAAAGCGTTCTATGAACAGTATGGTAAGCTAATCTATTTTGGTCGTGCTGGCGAAAGATATGAATACTGTGTATATAACTATCATGTAAGAGACGGTCGTATGTTGCCTTTAAACATATATGATGATGGTAAAGTAGAACTACGATGTTGAATGACATAAAGATACCCACCAAGAAAACCCTTATAAAATAAGGTTTTTTTTGTTTTTGGTAGGGAACTTTGTGTCAATTTTTAATGACATAAAGTTCCCTACCAGGCTGGAATTTGACATAAAGTTACCCACCAGACTGGGGGACTGACATAAAGTTACCCACCAGACTGGAGAATGACATCATAAAGTTGCCTACCAAGTTCCAAATTTGCTCCGTTAATTAGAGACAAAGGGCATAAATGCATGAAAGTAGGGTACTTTGTGTCATTTTGGTAGGGAACTTTGTGTCAATGTACATACGAGAATAGAGTTGGTTTACATAATCCTAATTATGTTAACATACATATGCACAAAAGTCGTATTTTGACTAAATGTCTAGAAATAGGCAAAAAAATACCGATCCTCCTTTTGAAAAAATCACCGACCCCCACATGGAGGAGGATCGGCTTACCTAATTCACATTAAGAGAGGATGGTCTTAAATATAGTGTATCCCACTATCCCATCTTTATACATCTAATATTATGATCCCCAACCGTGACCTTCAATCATTATGTCCACTCCTTATATGTAAGACCGACATCTTCCTCTGAATGTCGGTAAAAATAAGCTTTACAATCGATATCAAAACCGTTAAGCTTACCGTCTTATTATAACATATAGATGCGATAAAATGAAAGATCAAGTGGGACATGAACAAGATGCGATGATGCATTACTATAATGAATTTCTCACTATATGAATTATTCACAATAGGGAATGGTCTACGGTTTCGCCTACTTTTTATTTCTCGCTCCACTCTACTGTTCTACAAACGAAAAAAATGCACCCTCCCAATTAAGAGAAGGTGCATTTGGTTACTTCGTACTTTCCTTTGTGCTTAAGATGTCAGAAACGACACCGATAGCAAACCCTACGATGTCGGCAATCGTTTTTGAATCGACTTTATCTTTGATTGCTTTGGGCAGTTTGTTATAAAGACCCAAGACAATCTCCGCTTCTTTCTCACGAAGTTTATGCGTGAGATTATCAACCACAACATCATAAACCTTATTACCTTGCTTCATATACAATACAACAATCAGAGCGATTAAAAGTAGCGCAACAATGTATTCCATTAAATCATCTCCTTATTTAATTTGTACTAAAATCTTTTGAAGCAATTGAACATAATCGCGAAGGTCAGACTTGTTCATAGTTTGAATAACCGAGAAAGATACTGACTCATCGATACTTTCAAGTTTAACTTGCTCAACTCCAGTTTCAACGCCATCAACGATCACTGGTACAATTGTGATCTTGTTACGCTTATCCGCATCAATCGGAATCTCCACTTCGCTGATTACTTCGGAAAAATCTGAATAACGTACTACGACTTCCATGAAGATCACATCCCTTAGTTATTTTTTTTAAGCAATAAATAAATTTGAGGAACAAGTCCTTTGCTGGTGAGCCAATCTTCATCCTTATCCTCATATACATCCACTTGCTCACCAGCTTTTACTTCATTAACATCTGTCGTTGCAACACCTTGAAAAATTGGTTTTGGTGTTTGTTTGGATTTCTTCCTAGTAACAGCTTTCATGCTGTTTACAACGTCCTTTGTACCTTCCAGATCAAGAACCACTTCATTTTCTTCGAGAATAGTAAATTGCTCCTTGTCCACCATATAAACCCCTCCTTAGTTTTGTGTTCTGCTGATAATTGCGAATGTCAGTGTAGACAACTCACCAGCAGTCAGTGTTCCATCATTTACTTTCTTAATCCAAGTTTCAGGACTATTGATTACAGGTTCACCATCAACAATTACCTTCCCAAACTTTTTAACGCCTTCGATAATCAATGTCTTTTGCCAACTAGCCATCTCCATTGGTTCATCATCTCCCCTGTCTTTTTTATCCACTACTTTAGGTGCATTGAGAATTTCATTCAGCTTATCTACTGTCTTCTGACCAGCAACACCATCAACAGTGAGTCCATTATTGCTTTGGAAATCTGCTACAGCGTTATATGTAGCCTTGCCGAAGTCACCATCAACAACCAATCCGTAACCAAGTGTGTTCAGTTTTGATTGTAGCGCAACAACGTTATTGTTCTTGTCTCCCATTTTGATCACTTTCTCAACTGGGACTGGAACTGCATCCACCTGAGCACCAGAGCATTCCTTGTATTCAGCAATGACATCATTCAAGAATTTAGACCATGTAATCCCCATCTTAACGAATGAATTCAATGCTGGATCAGTCTTACGCTTAGGATCAAGAACGTAGTGACCAGTAATGTATTTGGCTGGATCAAGTTTAAACTTGTAACATACGTATGCAATGTACCAAATATAACGCTTATACGACTCCTTATTGTCAATCTTTCCTCCATAACACAATTCAGCGCCGATAGCGATGTCATTTGCATCATCACCATACATCTCATTGTCTTTGGTGACATTGTACAAAACATGCCATGCTTTCTCTGGTGTACCTGTAGTTGCAGGAATACACTCGATAATATCTTTGTCATCAATGAATGTATGCGCTGAAGCCGACATTTCATTTCTGGAGTTTTCGTAGTAATTTACATTTCCTTTTGCTGTACTTCCCGGATTTCCCGTATCATGACCTACAACAAAACCAACTCGTGGCATCTTGATTCCCGATCTTCGCTTAGTACCTTTGGTGAGATATTGCGTTTTAATCTGATATTTCATTTTAAAGGCCATATTTTTATCCCCTCCTAAAAAATAAAGCTTCCGATAGATTACGGAAGCTTCGTGGTTGTGCTTGTGTCTACTTTCTTGGTGTCTAATTCTTCGTTGTCTGAGTAGTCAAATTCAACAACAGGCATCTTTCTTTTCCCTGATGTCGTAAGACTTTCTGCCACCTTGATTCCTGTAAATGCTCCGAGTTCATACATCAGCAACATAAGCAAGTTATCTGAGACATCACCTACGACCGTAACCTGATGTAGTGCAACAGTAAGGGTAATGAAAAATGCTAGGATGATTGCAGAAACCTTAGTTTCATCCATTGATAGTCCATCTTTAATCCACTTCATCGGGTATCACCTCATCTTGACTCTTGTTTTTGAAACTCTGAACCTGTTCCGTCAGAAAATCGACCTTCGTTTGTAATCGTTTATTATCCATAGTCAACTCTAGATTGATCAAGTGAAGTTGAGCCACTTCTCCACTAAGACTTCTGATCTCAATCCTTGCTTCCTCTAATTCTAGCTTGTAGCTGTTCATACCATCCTTCAACTCTTGTCTAAACGCTTTCTCATCCTCAGACAATGCTTGTCTATCATTTACAGCAATATCTTTTCCGTTTGTGTTTTTTACAGCTAAGAATGTACCAATAGAAGCAGTAATTGCTGTGAGTGCAGGAATTATAATTTGCATTACTTCAAACGTCATAGGGTTCACCCCATTTCTTTATTTGTTTGCATCACTCCCTCTTTATATAAAGTGATAAGTGAGAGTTCAATTTAATTAATAGACAACACGACTTTGCACAAAAAAATAAGAGGAATGCCCGATCTACTGGACACCCCTCTTATTTGACTATAATCCTGATTGACTCAGCGAATATAGTACATCAGTGAATAATGAATCAAGTACACTGAGATTACAGTTGTACTTCAGTAGAACCAGTGAAGCTATCTTGTTTCAACTTCAGTGCCGTAATTGCAGTTTCAATACGTGTGACAACAGTGTCTGCAAATGCATTTGCCACTGTCTCAGCCTTATCACCATATGATGCTTTGGTAAACACTCGATTAATTGGAAGATCGGTTGGAAGATATTTATATGTATCTCCGATTGTTGTTTCGGGTGTTGTACCACCCTTAACAGTTAACTCTCCACCAATATTTACTTGCACCTTGCCGAAGTCTTCGAACAACTCTGTTTCTTCTGGTTGAATGTCGGTAATAGAAATGCTTACCTCATAGTTGTTGTTAGACAATTTCTTATCGATCACCAATCTCATCTACATTACCTCTTTCTTTTGTAAAATTTTAGGTTCATAATAGAAAGTGTTAGCTAGAGCCTATTTTTCTGATTTTGCACCCCAACGATTTATTGAATTTACCTGTCATTAATGTAAATAAAATCTATATTTTATTTACTCTTCAAAGTATCTCTCCTCAGTGCCACCATCAGTCAAGATGACAAGATAGTCACACTCAACATCATCATTAATCATGATTCCCACTGATGCACTGGAAGCCATACCTTTTTCCATTAACTCATCTGCTGTGAAATACATTCCACTCTCAAAAACCATTTCATTGGACAACATTCTATTTGCCATCTCAATATTCATCTCAATACGAACTACATCGTCTTCCATACAAATCATCTCCTAATTTTAAATTTATCTGTTGAACAGTGTCATAAACGATCCCGTAATCTCTTTGATCCGATTTGTAGTCTGTGGATGAAATACAATGCAATCATATTTCCTATCACCACTAACACCACCTACATATGCTTTAATCGGAATACTTGCCGAATCAAACTGCTGATTAATGTTATTGACTACACCTGAAATTCTCGGAATCACTTCAAAGCCATAACTAGCTTCAGCAATAAAGATTGTATACGTGGTATCATCATCCATCTGGAAGGATAATGAATTATTCTGCGCTGTAATAACTAGTGTCTTATTGATCTCATTATCTCCCCAGATCCTGCTATAAATATCGGTATAGTTGTCCATATTAACCTCTCCTTATTAACCCCTGCCTTTCGACAGGGGCATGTATTTTTAGATGATAAAGTAGTATCCACCAAACGTACCACCGACATGGAAATACGACTGTAAGTCACTTGCATCTCTCTGTCTGATGAGAGCGAAGGTATCAAGATCATTGTCTCCTGCTACTCTTGGATAAAGGAATCCATGTAAGTCTGGTCTTGATACACCCATCGTAGATTCGACTTCAGAAACTTGTCTAACCTCAAAGTGACCAACCAATTCACTTACACTGTAAATCATCATGGTAGCACTCAGTTCTTCTCTATGTTTAACGTACAGATTTCCTTCAAAGTCATAAGGAACTCTGATCTCCATGAATCCTGCAATCTCTGGTCTGCTGACTGCAACATATGAATCTAAAGGCGCATAATGCGGAACCTCAATCGTTGCATTCATATCGCTGTTATCACGTACTTTTACGATCATGAATCCACCAATCTCAGGACGAGATACAGCCATTGATGCTCTTACATCTTCATCGATAGTGTTTTGTACTTGAAGTCTACCATTCATATCATGTGATCCAATTGCACGAACCATCAGTTTAGCTTCGATATAATCTCTACTAATCGTCAGGAATGAACTCATATCACTATCTCCTGCTCCCCTAACTACGAGTTTGGATTTCAGCGAGATGTTAGGATCAACTGTGAACCACGCCACTAAATCAGGTTTGCTTACTGAGACGATTGACTCTTTAGAATCACTTGTTTTTATCTGCACTGCGAACGTTGCACCGATCTCACTCTTATCTCTCAATGCTACTGAGAGTCTAGCATGTTGATCTGGCTTGCTTGCATTAAAATAAGAGTCCATATCGTTGAGTACTGGAACTTCAGGTCTGTGAACGTACAGGGAGCCTACGAACGAATCATCCCAACCATAGTCACTGTGAACAGTCAACATTGCATTCAGGTCACTGTTGCCAGCACCGTAAATGAACATTGTGGAGTTAATTTCAGTTCTACCCAAACTTTGAATCTGATTTGTGATATACGAGATATCAAGTATAGGCTTAAATCTACCTTCTCTCGTATAGAAGCTTGTAGAATGACTGTCGCTTGATCTGATGATTAGACCGAGGTTATTTACATTTCCATCTACCCACTTCAGGAACAATTCTCTTAAGTCAAACTCAATGTATCTTTCTACCTTATTGATGGTATATGTGTTACTTATAAATTCAATTGCATTTGGCTTATTGGCATGTGTAACACCCATCTCAAACCACTTAGCATCTGGCAATTGCAACTCAATGTTAGTTTCATCCAAGAAATCACCAACATAATACAATCTCATGTTTGCCTTCTCTAGCAACAGCAAATCTTGCACATATGTTCTTACGTTATCAAACTTGATGAATGATTCTAAATATTCATCTTCCACAGATGATAATGAATTACCTATCATCATACGCTGAGAGTCACCATAGTTGATTGTCTGAAGATCACTTCTACTTCTTGTTGTAGAATCTTCTGTGCTCACGATCTCTACATTCTTTCTTGGTGGAGGTAAAATCTCAAATATACCAAACATCCTATTGTTAGGTCTGATCTCCAAGAATGAATCTAAATAAGTGGAACCTACAACTTCCAAGAAAGCACTAATTTCACTGTTACCACGATACTTGATGTCCAACGTAGCATTAAGGCTTTCAGTTGCCTGTGCTCTTACGCTCAAGCGAGAATGTAATGAATCTTCTCCTCTTGATCTGATCAACATTGTTGAATCTATTTTACTATCTCCTGTTTGATACAAAACAAAAACACCCTCTATTTTATTAGAGAGTGTTCTTATTTTGAGTGTACTGTTTAAATCCTCGTATTCCCAAACGTCATTCATTCATCCTCACTTCCGATCTCATTGTATTGAGACTTATTAAGCCCTGTCTGCATTCATCCTAATTTCGAATCTTCCAGATGGTGTCTCATCTGCTGTTACCACTGTGCTGATACGCACAGCAAACTCAACCTGTTCTCCTGCTTTAAGTACATCAGGATACAACAACTCAGGGAGTGGGATAAATGGTGATTGCTCTTTAGACAGTTCCACTTCTACTCCATTAAGAGATGGCTGTATACATGTTAGAGAGATGTTTTTAACATCATAACCAATATTATTCTTCAACAACACTTTCTGATCAATGGTTGTTTGTCCTGCTATAATCTGTCCAAAGTCCATATATTTCAATACTTCTCCGAAGGCAGTACTGAAGAAGCTTCCTAATTCATCAGTGAACACTAATCCTGAGTGTGTTCCTATAAATGTCATTATCCAAGAGTCCGTTTGACCCCAATAATCTTCGAATTCAACCTTCAGCGTATTATCTACACCAAAGTTAATCATTCTGTCGTCAACCACAAAGTTGATATCAAATGGAGAATTTTGTAATGGGGTAAACTGACCATTCGCTGGATAATATGGACTACCATTCAAGCTAACACGATATCTAACCTTACCTTTGTCCACATCATCTAATACACCTTTAAGCTTGTTTCCTAAGAAGGTCAAGTTTATTGTTGCTGTTGTATTGAGAAGATAAAAGGCAACATCTTCAACCTCTACGCCATTTCGTGCCGCTTCAGCAATCATCTTAACATCTTGAAGTTCTACTTTATTCGTATAGTGCTTACTATCATCAAGGTAGTATCCGATTCGAGTGATCTTCTTTGTCTCTTCGAGTGGTATCTTATTGAATTCATCAATACTCATACCCTTATTCCTGATGATCGTCTTATCAATCATGTCTAATGCTCTCCATTTGTCAAATCGATAAGTCATCCAAGTCAATCCAGAGTCTAGAGAAACAACGAATTTCAAAGTGCCATCAATATGTTCGGGTGCTATCGTTGCAACAATTGACTTTAGACCACCATGTAAAACAATGTCTGATGGTTGCACAATTAATTGTTCAAACGGTAGTGCGTCATACGTTAGCATCATGTCCCGATTACCTGCAATT
Organism: Paenibacillus sp. SRL342; assembly: GCF_984798905.1. Taxonomy (NCBI): domain Bacteria; kingdom Bacillati; phylum Bacillota; class Bacilli; order Caryophanales; family Paenibacillaceae; genus Paenibacillus; species Paenibacillus sp. SRL342. Next base: position 100,888 of record NZ_OZ481791.1, on the reverse strand, counting down.
ACCTCTTCATCATTCGTCCATGTAACCACGTCAAAATCTCCCTCAAGTTCATCCAATGGGGAGTAGTTAGCCGTGACATTCAGTTCTGATGATGTTTTACTTGGATCATCTGTATAGTATAGAACGTCTACATTATCACCCAATTCTTCGTAGAGGGTAAACGGTTCAGTTTCGATTGTAATCGTTGATTCGGTTTGATTAGGGTCGTCAGTGTACTCAATGATTTTGATCTCTTTGTCTTCCCATTCTTCCGCTAGTGTGAAGGGATCGGTTTCGATGTTAAAGGATGTTTCTGTTTTGGTCAGGTCGTCAGTGTAGTGACACAGCTCCACTTCGCCAGTAAGTTGTAACCATGCGGATTCAGGAATAAGTTCAAGGCTTGAATTTCCATAATTAAGATAATCTTGTTCTGACACAGTAATACCTATATCAACCCACATAGAATCAGAGTAATACTTATATAGGTTGTTGTTGAGGATAACAGTTTTTTTTTGATAAATTATCTCAAAAGGCTTTAATTGACCTGATGCGACAATATCAATAGCATCTAAATTCACAAAGGAAGAAGTATTTGTTATTTCTACACTATGTTCAGTATCATCTAAATTTAGTAGTTCAAAAGCAACTATCTGATTTTTTGTTGCTCCTGATTGATTCATACTATAAATAGTTTTATCAATTTTTACTTTCACGTCAGAATTATAGGTAGTGCTTATTGTACTAATTATTCGAATTTTTTCCCCTGTAAAATTAAATCTTATACTAGCCGAAATATCTGAAGAGGCTGTTAAGGTTCTATCGTAGTAATTAGTAGAACTGTAATTGCTCCACGTTCCAGTATAACCTATGTTAGCATCTGCGTTATCAAACCTTTGCCACCCTGATTCTGGCGCTGTTAGCACTTGTCCTAATGCCATTCTCTCAACACTCCTTTCTAAATTCTAAATTAAAAAATCATTTCACGGACTTATGTGATTGATGCTTTCTTGATTGGTATTTTTGATGTGTCTATTTTCTGCTTGAAGACTTTGCCTGAACCTAGTAATTCTGACGAACTATTTATATCACTTATCGATGCAATATTGTCATATAAATTTATATCAACACCTTTACTCATTCCATACTTGTTAAAATCACTCTCTGATAACGAAGGAACTTTTACAAGCTTTGGCACGATTATTTCAAACATTTTCAATTCATTCACATCTGTATAGTTTGCAAAACCATTATTCGCAGTCCAGTTTAATCGATACATTTTAAATTTCATATTGTGCCAAGAATCATCTAAAATATATTCTTTATCAGTGAACCTAACTGTCCATGTCTGATCGACCTGTCTATCCAATACAGTCCAATTCAAACCATCGTTTGAACCTTCAAAATTCCAATCTTTAGGCATTTTGTTTAGGTGGGTCGAGTCGTTTGATCGAACTACATACTTATATAAAGAGATGGCAACAGGAAATTCATATCCCAAACTTCCAACTCCCGCACTACCACTTGCTGAAACGTATCCTTCGGCATCATCAATACCGTTGAATGCTTTCCACGGAGGATAAGTTGTATTATACATATTTTCAGCAAAAGCCCTGCCAGATGGTACAGTATCAGATGTCATTTTAGGTATAGATGTACTTGCACTTTTACTTTCGGATATGATGGAAAGTGTTTCGCCTTCTGATGAAATCAAGAATTTATTCGAAGGATAAAATCCATAGGCTGTATATCCGTTCGGGACAGGATGCACAAATGGAGTTGCTCCAAAATTCACAGTAAACACTATTGTATGAGAACCAGAATTCCTAAACCATGGAGCGACTTCAGTAAGAGATTTTATATTTGTATGTGATACACCCATACTTACACCGTTTTTATAGTATTCAAGGGTTCCATTATCCAAATCTAGTGCGATTCCAATTACATCATTTATTTGCCACGATGACCCATAAGCCGTGTTTTCGGGATATTTGTTGCCATTGCCAGTATAGATACTTCGGGTTTTTTCATCTGCTTGACTATTTGTTGTAATAACAAAACTTTTGTCTGCGATTCCTATAAATAATGCATTAGTTGCACCTGAAATATATTTAACTTCCCAATACCATTTCCCTTTCGTCTTGTAGTGTGTAGCCCTAATATTTCCTACACCAGTAAGTGAGTCTGTTAAATTATTATTAGTCAAAACATTTCCTGTCCCATAAACATCTAGAGGATTAAGTGATACATTTACAAATGGCACTAATATCAACTCCCTTCAAGATAAAATAGAACACATCATATAGATGTGTTCATAAAATTTAGCCAAGCGTAATTTTATCCACTCGGCGTTTTGACATATCAATTGTGTGTTCAAAGATTTTACCTGAACCTAATAATGATTTATCATTTTCAACTGATTTTAATCTGTCTAGTATTTCATTGACAACAACTCCATCAGATCCATACTTTAAACATTCTGTTTCTTCTCCTTTTGGCAATTTAAATAAGGTGTACCCACTCAAGAACTCAAACATCTCCAATTTAGCAACAACGGTTATAGAATTACCAAAGTTTTCCTTTACATGCAAGCGATAGTAAATATAAGGATGGGTGTTCTTAATATTAAATTCTCTAGTTTCACTTGCGTTCCATACAGAAGTAATGCTTTTCTCATCTAATACAATCCAATTCACTCCATCATTTGAAGCCATGAACGACCATGATTTTGGAGCACTATCCTGCGCGGAATTTCTGCAAGTAATTTTATATTTTGATATTATCTTTGGAATCGGGAACTTATATTGAATCCAAGCATTCGTTACTCCTGTTGCTGTTGCCCAAGCATCTTGTCCATTTATATTGGTTTGATTGAATGCTAAGTAAGGCTGGTAGCTAGTAGCACTAGAGACTGAACTAGCAGACGCTTCTCCACTTGGTGCCGTATTAGATGTCATTATAGGTATTGCGTTATTAGTTGAAAATAAAACAGGAGGAGATGCATAATATCTCCCACCAGATAAAAGTAAGGTTTTATGCTTTATATCATAATGCGAATATCCTTGCGGTACTGCATATGAGAAATCCTTTTTATCAAATCTAGCGGTTGCAGTTGAAGGTACATTAGTTCCTGATGGATTTCCGTAAAAAGGATATACAGTTCCAAGAGATTTTACGTTAGTAAACGCTACGCCTTGTGACGCACCATTCTTCCAGAACTCAATTGTTCCAGCATCCATATCCAATAGTACGCTTATGATATCTCCTGAGCCAAAAGTGACTCCATAAGAAGTGCCCGAAGTTCCTCCCCACTTAGCCGCTCCACTAAAATAACCTCTATGATTTGCAGTGTTCCATATCTGTCCGCCTGTGGTAGTGCTAGTTACACCTACTATTGCACCTGCACTTTGTATCAGCACCTCCCAGTACCATTTACCTGAAGATACTCCATCTCCAGTAGCTATCGTAGACTGCAAGTGAGTAGGGAGTGTAGCAGTTAAATTATTATTACTCAAGGTTACGCCAGTAAATGATCTCCATGATATGCTCATATCCTTATTAATGCCCCCTCTCTATATGAAACGATTATTCTATAAACAAAAAGAAGTAGAGCGTTTAAGCCCTACTTCACACTTACACTTGTTATTTCAAAGTACTTCTTCAGATCAATACTTCCTTTGAATATCTTGCCTGATCCTAGTGCTCCATTGGCAGTCATAGTCTGAATGAAAACTTCATTCTTCCTATCAAATACAGACAGATCATCCATTCCGTCACTAATAAAAGTGTCTTCCGATGGTAAAGTTGCGGATATTGTCTTCCAAGTTAAAGCTTCAGCGTCAAACCTTTTATACGATCCTTCATGATTAATAAATGTTGATTGCATTGGACGAGATGTTATTTCAAGCAAAGGTCTATAGCCAAAGGAATTACCATAAGTATTTGATGCTCCAGCACTTAGAGAACTCGCAGTACTACCACCTCTTCGCATACGAGCAGAGGAATTCCCTGCCACTGTTGTAGTGTTCCAAGTAAGAAAACCATAGTTCCAAACTAAATTGTCTCCAGCAGTGATTGTTCCATTCAAGTTTGAATTAACAATATAATTTATCCATTCATTGTCTGCATCAGCACCATTTATTCCACCAGTAGGTATTCTAAAATCATAATCATACTTATGATCATTCATATCCACTCTTACACCAAAAACATGTCCAGCAGAGTTGAGACTGTCCCATGAAATGGTATGCTGAATGGCACGATCTGCAATCAGTACCTTTTTGCCATTGTATTCGTCCACCATAATGAAGTAAAAATCACCATTTGGTGTTGCTGTACTTGTAACAGGAATGAAACCAGAAACTTCTTTACCAAGTCCACTGAATGAACCAACCGCTCCTGAAGTCGCAACGTAATTGCATCTGATCCGCTTACCAATCTCAAGTTCCGCAATACTTGTGACTTCATCAGGATGAAACAAACGACCTGTATCGTCAATATCTATGGCATCAATATCTAGACTCCCTGTACCAAAAGCCAGTTCTACTGTATGCTCTATATTTGTGAGGTTTATCTTTTCGAATGTTAATGTCTGAAATTGAGAGACTCCATTTTGGCTAAAAGTTTCTTCAACTCCATCTATCTTAATCTTAACATCACCTCTTGCTGGATCACGATAGCCTATAATTCTTAACTTTGTCCCAACAAATTTAAACGATGCTTTAGCGTTCACATCCGTACTGTAATTATTGCTCCCGTTATAGTAAGAAGCATTCGAAGTATTTATCCAACTGCCCTCGAATTTAACTTCACCTCTTTGACTATCATACCTCTTCCACCCTGCTTCTGGTGCTGTAAGTGGTTGTCCTAATGTAGCCATCTATTACACCTCCATATATTCAAATACAGGACGAAATCCAATATAGTTTTGTGATGACGAAGATAGTGTAAAAGCTATATCTCTATTGTCTGATCTTGATTCATATCCACGCACAATTCTCATGGCACTAGTTGCACTTAAAGATGTTCCAGCATTTGTAGTCCATGTGCCAATAGCTGGAGATTCTTTAGTCCAAGAAAAAACATTAAGATGATGCCAAACATTATCATCATTGAGCTTCACCTTTCCACCCAAATGACCATTTTTGATATACTCATCCCACTCATTAATTGTAGGGAATGCTCCAAACCCTAAATCCTTCATGCTCAAATTTCCGTTTGCGTCTGCATATCCAACACCGCCAGATATGCTACGGACTATTCCAGAGACACCACCAAACGTTTTAGGCAACCCTTCAATGATTTTACTACTGTTCATGGAATCCCATGTTACTGTGTGATGCCTTATCCTATCAGAGATCAAAAGACCTTTATCTACTTTAAGAGCGTACCAGTAATAGTTGTTTAAACTTGCTGTACCTACTAGTCCGCTTACAGGTATTTCAGTAGTACCAAGAGTCCCATCTATAAACTGTTCTCCAGCAGAGTCGTATCGCCAAACAATATAATCACCGATCTCCATGTCTGCTATGTTTGCTCTTAATTGTCCTGTCGTTGCTGGAACTGGCATAATATCACCCCTTCTTTACTCTAATCTTATCTAGCTTTTTAAACTTAGATCCTTCAATAGTGCTTATAAACACCGAACCATCTATATTCATCTTTTCAATATAGTTCTTTTTCAGAGACAATGAGCCACTTTCACTCTCAATAAATCCATTGTCATACTTGCCGATCACATCAAACTTATCTGCGTAAAAATTAGAATCTAAACTCTCTGAGAAAATTTCAATCTTGATTCTTGCATATTTAGCAGGAGCATTAGTGATCGCTCCTGTAGGTTGCGTTTCTTCATATTCGCCCCACGTAAAACCATCTTCAGATGTTTGAACATAAAGTTTGTAGGTTGCTCCACCAGCTATATCTAATGTTCGTGCAACATTCTTAAACGCTGTAATCTTATCTTGTATAAGAATGGCTTCGGACTCCCAATATCCATTTCCCACATAGATCGGATTGCCATCTGAATCTTTTCCTATTTCAACAAGTTTAAGAACATTATCCTTAAAAACTGTATCACTGAATTTACCTTTAGATAGATCGACTCCAATACCTATCTCTTGAATAGCCATATCATCTCACCACCATTTATTTAATTGTCCAGTTAATCATTCCAGCCATATCTTTCTTCAAGTCTGCTTTGATTTCATCAACCACCGCACCATTCCTACGAATGATAAGTTTCCCACCCAAGTCTTTATCAGCAGATATTTTAATCTGCATGTATGCAGACTCGTCAGCAGGAATAGCCATAACGCTTTGGAAGTTGATATTGACACCAGACAGCTCCATTTTCTTTTTATATCCAACATTGTATTGCATGATCTTATGGGTAAATGCACCCTCACCCTTTGCCATTGGATGTGCATCAGATACAGCATCTTTATATGTGATCAAGTCGTTATAAACCATTGCTCTACCTGTGAGTGGATATTCAACACCATCTGCTTCATATGAGATTGTGATTCTGTGATTGTTGATCGTGAATACGCCATTACCTACATCGAAGTAAGCTTGAGAGTCTTCTCCAATCAAACCAAACTTAACAACCTTATTTCTGTCGATCTTGTAGAAATCATTTGACTTGCCACCTACGAAATCAAACTCTGCAAGATGATTTCCGTCATAATATTCAGCCACCCAAACAAAACTCTGTCCCTGTACAGGGGATTTCGTCATCTGACGATTACCTAAAATAAACATAATTGAAAACCTCCATTGTATTGGATATAGTAGATAAAAATAAAAAGGATGAAGAACAAATTAATGTTCTCCATCCTATAAAGTGATTAGTAAAGCTGTATTTTCGTTTAATATAACAGGACTTTCTTCAGTTCTTATACATAGCGATAAGATATTCTAATTTTAAAGTCTTGTCTTCCGGCATCAGCATTAAGCGGAACGACCGCCTGCAAGGTTACAGTAATAAAGTTACCAGCAGAGTTTGCAGGGCTACCATCATTTTGTACGCCATAGATTTCTTTGGCACTTGGCTTATGATTAATTGCTACAGTATCCCATACAACCGAACCATCTGTAACTGATGTTCCTGCTGTAGTAGGCCATGTAGGTGCTGAACCACCCGATGTACCTGCTGTAGTAACAACGTAAATATATCCATTAGCCACAGAAGGATTAACTGCTTGTCCAACTGTATAAGCTGTACTTGCTACCCAAGTAGTAGCTGTAAGACTCTTACGGTGTTTGGTTGTTCCTGTAGTACCAATCGCCTTACTGAAGTCTGCACCAATTTTAGAGGATGCTTGACTTAAATCATTCTCGCCAAGTGAATCTACTTGAGCGTGGAACCAGTTGTCTTTTACAGATTGAACGATCTTACCAACAGTATTACCTAGACCACCATCCATATCACGAGTTGTGATTGTGCAATCTTCCATTTTAGATACATCAGCTATACCGCCTTTATTATTCCAAACGTTAAACGTAAAAATATTACTTTCATCTCCTGCGTCAATAACTCCAAAGTCGAATGGAGTTGGAACTTGTGCCGCATGTGTAGAGTCATACCACATGATAATTGGTTTTGCCATTTATATCATTCCTCTCAAATTATATAGTTGTTTCAATAATCACTTCTAACGTGACATTCTGAAGATTTGCTCCTTGCTGAAGGACTTCGAGCCTGAATAGATCGCCTTCTTGCACATCGCTATCAAATATTGTTGCAGTTCCATCATCGAAGTACTTGTCATATCGAATGAAGACATTATTGGTCATGATCGTATTCCAATTGACCATATCTCTTGATTTCTGAATGACAATCTCTGTGTCTGTATCACCTTTGATTCCACATAGAGCCTTAACCCCGATAATATTCCCTTTGAATGGAAATCTAGCAATTACTGATTGAACACCAGTAACAGGAAAAGAAGGCAACACAAAAACAAGCACTCGCTTCGAGTATGTTTTCTCGTCGATTACTTGTAGTCTTTCATAATCTTCTTTTGACAAAAGCCCATCGATATTTTCATCTGCTAGAGGAATATTTCCTCCAAACATATCAATCGGAACCCAATCGATCCCATCCCAGCGATATCGAATACCAGTATCATAAACTTGCACTGTCCATCCAACTTGCGGGTTCGGATACTGAACAGCAATATCTGTCTCCAGATTCACATAAGGAAGAAAGACAAGCCTTGTTGTTTGATATGCATCCTTAGCCATATCAGTAGCTACAATTGCTTCTTCTTTGGCTTTAATGGTTTCGCTCGTAGCCTTTTCAGATTCATCAATAGTGTCCAACATTAAGTCTCGTATCGCTTCATAATCTCTGATTTTCTTTTCTGCGTCATATATACTTTCTTTTACTCTTTCGATAATCTGATCTAAAGACTCTACTACATCATTCATCTCATCTTGATGATATATTCTACTTGAGGGATATTGAATAAATCCTCTACCCTTGTATATAATGTTCACAGTTTTTGACTCATGAGATTCATGAAACTGAATGACTCCTGTCGAATAGTTAACGCTGAATTGATTCTCTAAAATCATCTTCTTTGGAACACCTTCATAATTTATTTCCATTAGTCCAGCAATCCTTACCCTTGTAAACTTGTCTGGGATTTCAGAAAGAACTACTTTTTGCATTCCCACTTTCAAATACTCTGCCCTATCTATATAGGGATCTTCTGCTGTGCCATCTCTCCATATAATATGGATTGGATCAAGATATGAATAATCTGAATATGGCATGTTTCTCACCTCCTTTTCAGCTATCATCCAATATTCACATTACTACTTCCACCACCATTTATAGTAGAACTTGTTCCTGCGTGAGTGCTCACACGAGAACCTTCTACCGAAACTGATTTGCCGCCAATAAATACACTCTTGGAATTTCCCACAGATACACTACCTGAAGCACCCGAATGTGCTCCACCTGTGTATCTTCCATCAGGAATGGAGTACTGATCTGTTTCGTCTGTTCTGTCTCCTTGTAGTACGGGATTCTTCCCATTAATGAAAACACGACTAGAGGAAGCTATGCACTTCCCCTTGACAGTCGCACTCGTTGTATAACCACCAACCCATCCATACGTAGGCCATCCATCTGAATCGGTTCCAGTTTGCTCATATCTTTCATAGCTTATATGACCACTTGCAGTCGTATCAGCTATTGTTGCATCATTTAAAGCTACTTTCGGCATTTACTATCATCTCCTAGTTGATATCGATTCTAGTGCCTACAAGTTTGATTCCAGTAGAAGAAATCTCAATATAATTACTCGCACTAGCTTCAAGACGAATTGTATGACCATTAGTGTAAGCCTTAATTCCTGCTCCCTGAGATTCTAAGATAATCCCTTCTGTACCTGAACCAACTTGGTTAGTCATCCAGATTCTTCTTGTATATGTTCCCGGTGCTTTGTAATCAAACTTGAATGCGCTTTGATCTTTGCGGATAAATCCAATTTCATTGTCACCATTACCATTACCAATGCCCAACTTAATTGCCGCAAAGCCAGCGTGACCTTCGCCTTCAACAAAGAATTTTAACTTTTCAAGGTCATTTTCGATATCACCCGTTCCAGTGTAGAAACTGAATATGTTATCTCGGATATAAATATAGTCTTGCACTTCCACGCTATTCAAAGTCTTTAAGGCGTTTACAGTAAGGTTTGATATGAATGAGCCATCAGGAAGTTTGATAGGTTCTTCATCTTCATCTCCAACAACGACTAACTTCTTCGCTCTCAATGTTCCATCAGTATGAATCCAGAATCTCGGATCGCCATTAACATCAATCGCAATACCCTCATTCGCATTCAAACGAATTTGCTCTCCATTTTGACCATTGATCGTGATACCATCAAGCCAATCAAATATAATTGCATCTCCAAGCTTTGCATCAAGGATTCTAAGTTTTCTTGTGCTCAATTCATCAGCGTATAAGTTGCCTTCAAGATCAACATAAAATCTCTTCTCCCAAATGGGACTACCAGCAGTTCCAACGTTCTTCTCGATCTTGATGCCTTCTGTAGCGTTTAGCGTGGTTCGGTTCATCATATTACCTCTGGTAACTACAATTCCGTTTTCAGCATCGATTACAGTATTATTGTAGTTTCTGCCCAACTGCAAAGAAGACTTCTCTAGGAAGTCTGCAAGTTTGGCTCTAGCACCTTCGTAGGCTTTATAGAAATTTTCCCAAACCAAATGGAACTGATATCTTGTCGAATGAAGATCATTGATGATATGCGTGGTTCTATTCATATCTGCGAATACAGGATTCATGTAAGATGTGAGTGCATTGTACGCTGAAACTAATTCATTCCCTGAAGATTGTAATTGATTTCTAGCGTCATCCAAACCATAGTAGGATGAATCTCTGTCATTATAAATAGTGGTTGCGTACCGATTTATTTGCTCGTTTAGGGTCACATACTGCTTGGTAATGCTCTTATACACATTGGCTAATACGATCTTCTCTGGAGACATAATCACATCATCTAAGATGATAGAATCTATTACAGTGAAGTCAAAGTTGAGTGCATCTGCATCAAGTAACACATCTCCGCGCTTGGTCTCAATTCGAAGGCGTTTTGCCACCAGATCCTCTGCAATGAGGGTTCCATCTTCGTAACTTGAGTTTCCAATAGAAGCATATACTTTATTAGTCCATTTGTTATTTTCCCACTTCTGAAGCGCCAAACCATTCGTAGCATTCAGAACCGAACGATATTTACCATCACTTCTTAGTGCGATAAATCCATATTCTCCAATAACAACGTTATTGTAGTACTGACCCATATTCAGTCCAGAATAGAATTGTGCATCTTCAATTTTGTTGCGAAGATTTTTCTCTTCATCGTAATAATTCTTAAATTTCAAGATAAACTCTGCGCGATCTGGGATCTCGCTTGTCTGTTCTGTCTTAGGGGAGTTTACGTTGATATTCAGAGGTGCTTGACCAACAATATCAATGTACTGTGACATGTAATTCAACAACGAGGAATAAGCATTTGTCAGCGGTGTTGTAGAGTAAAGATCAATCGTACTTGAAGACTTAGAGAAAAACTGAGAGTTAATATCGAATATATCATCTCTTTGGGAACGTTTGTATTTATCAGCTTGTTCAAGCATCCTGTGGTATCCAGCTTCAATCTTGTACAACTCAGTAATGATTTGCATTTTCTCCATAGTGGTCAACTTGTTATCCATAACGATATTCTTAAAATCACCAATATCTAAATAGTTGCTCTCAGAATCAAGAATGACATCACCAATGTTATTGACGATTTTAATATTCTTAGCTACCAGATCATGAGTATAGAGTGTTCCATCGCTTGGATCAGCCCACATGATCTTTTCCCATCCATCAGGATATTTACTTGTGTCGGTAGTTGCTCTCTCAATAACAAATCCTTCTCTATCATCAACCTTAACTCTTGTAATATCATTGAATGACCAAAGACCAAATACGTCTGGATTCTCATTCACCAATCCAAGCTTCATCACGAGTCTTCCGTTGCGATCAAAGATTTCACCTTTGGAACCTTGGAATTTAAGTACTCCATCCTCATCTTCAAGTGCAAGATTCACACCCATGAAAATTTTTCCGTAAATCCTCTCACCAACAATACCAGTTCCAGTAATAGCATGTTTCCAAGTATTACCACCATCGTTGGTAATAGCTAACATACCATTCAAGCCAACAAGATATGTCAATGGGTCGTTCGGATCTCGAATAATAAGTCCTCGATCAGAAATCTCAATAACTTGATCTTTTGCACCAAGAATAGCTTGCTTATTAGCATCCCAAATGTTGTTGATGATTTCATTAATAGAACCCTTATTTTCTAGCGACAAATCCCACTTCCATGAATCAATGGATACTGTTGTGGATGAACTATATCCCTTGTAAAGCATATCGAGAAACTTATCTCTGTTGGCTACGTCCTTCACATTACTTATGGTCACGCTAATCTCTTCATCTTCAAAGTTGTATTCTATTTCCGTGATCTTAGCCTTGAACACAACTTTCAGTCGTTCATGATCAATCCCGATAATGTCACCCATACCTAACTTATCCCAGTTGCGTTGCTCAGTAATCATCGATAGGAAGTTCACTAATTCAATCTTCAAGGTGATCTTCTGCTCTTTTAATTCTTCGAATGCCTTCATACCTTCAACAAGGAGATCCTTTGGATCTTCAATGTTAGAGTCTTGCCATTCTTTCTCTATGACATATTGATTTCTCTCGTCAAGAATTTCTGGTCTAAAGTTATTTTTAACGTCCAACAGCACTTTGAGAAGATTGATCTCATTCAAAACACCCAAATGAAGGTCTTCTTGTATAACAATTTCTGCTTCCTTCGAGCCGACTTGATATTCCTTGGCTCTGATCTCTATTAGTTTGGCATTCAGTTCTGCTGTTAACGAAACCAAATCGCTCTCCAAAAGAGTTTTATCTTTAAATGTATTGTCCAGATGATCAATATCATCGTTCATCTTAGAAATCCGTGTATTCAGTACATCTCGTTCATCCAAAAGAATCTTATATTCTGTTTTGAGCGTAGCCAATTCTCTCTTTTTCGTATTAATGATAGAGTTAAATGTTTCACGCTTACCCACAAGAACTGCAAATGCATCCTTGTTTTCTTGCAATAGCTGGTCATAAGCAATATTGGCATGGCACAACTCATCTGACATGTAGTCGCTGTGCTTGACAACCTCATGTTCTTTTAACTCGATTTTCACATTCGATACTGAGAACATTTGAGCATAACCCAAGAACCCGTATCCTCCAACAATATACGAACTTTCTTGAGCACTTAACACGAGTCTATTGTCTATCCATACTTTAATTGTGTCATTGTAAACTTCTACGCTCATTGTATAGTTGACATTGTAACTCCAACCATCAACTAGCAAAGTCTTATTGATTAGTGTTTCCACGCCATTTTCCACCTTATAAACTCTTACATGTGAATCAGTCCAGCCGAGACCACCATTAACTTTACCCGACTCCCAACCAACATAATAATAATTGTTTGGGTCTTGATACCCTACAACTGTACCCATCATATTGTCTCCATTAATTGCTCTAAGTGTCCCAGTAACTTTATAATTTTTAATAGATACACTATAATCATTCACAATCAATGTCTTAGTGTTAGCGGTAGACACACTATTAAGCAAACCATTCATTACTTGCCAATCTTGATCGCTGTGTTTCCAAGTGTTTTTGATTGTCGTCCCACTCGGATTTTCATTGCTGTAACTCTTCACTTCTTCATATGGATAAACGTAGTAACCAAAGTCTTCGATCCATACTGTTCCTGTAGGATTAATCTCACGAATTGAAATGTCTTCTTTGCCATACATCTTCATTCGAGTGAAAACTTCTTCAGCATTATCTTCTTGTGTTAGTGACTCCAAATATTTACCATACTTGATTTTGAAACCCTTGTTCTGACCAACGAGATCAGGCTTCACGAAGCTTACAGTTCTACTTAGAGTGTTCCATGTCACCAGTGCATTAAACGTCTTAGAGACCTCGAATACGAGTTCTAGGACTGTGTTGGAGGATACTTCTAATCCTCTTCGCTTCAGATCAAACTCACTGTCTACGTATCCAACTTTCCAGATGGTATCTATCAGCAGGTCATTCAGTATTTCAGTTGCAGTCTTAGAGATCGCTTCATATCCACGGATGATTTTATCATTCATTTCGTATCCCAATGACATCGCTTTAATCTCAACTTGTTCACCATCTGATTGACCATCTTTATTGATATTTGTGATAACAAAAAATTCAACATACGATCCCAATACTAATTTGACAACATATCTACCTCTCATCATTTCGTAATTTGGATTCATCTCCATTTGATGATTTTTTTCAACATAAACTGGTAAGGCAAAGTTCATCTCATTCAATGCACCAAGCTTCTGATTAAAAGTGATATCAAAGGCTTCATTCATTTTGGAGACAATTTGCTTGCTAGGTTTACATAAGAATAATTGAGGTTTTACTGGCTTCCTCTTAAAATCAATATCTCCAAGTCTCAACATAAAGCGATCATCTCCTTTTATCCTTGTAGCGTTTTAAATTCATGTCTAATTGTCAACTCAAAATCTCCCTCACCTGTTAACGAGTTCTCTCCTACTTCCAACTCAATGAAAACATCATTGTGATCGTCATATCGATATGTGAGTGGTAGGTTGGTAACAATATCTTCGTTTTCACAATCCACATAAACTTCTTCGTTGTTATTTAGATTGTTGAGAATAAGCATTTGACCATTTGTCTCATTGATCAGTTTGATCATTCCGCTTCCATTCTTTTTCGTAATCCACAACTCTGGCTTACACAAAGTATCACCTGTGTTGACTATTGTATGAGAACCTACGAAAGTGTACGAAAATGATTTGAAGATTGGATTAACAGTTCCTTCGCTCTCCATCTCAACTTTATATTGAAATTTTGCGTATTCCATTCCGTAGTAATCGTCTCGGAACAACTGACCATAAGCAACACTGTTTATTTTGATCCATTCTCCCCATGTAGAAGAGTCATACGAGATTCTGATAAAAACATCTACAGTTCCATCGTTAGCTGTATAATTCAAATCTATTTTTTCAATATAAGTCTCGAAATTCGAATCAATCGAGAACTCATCAGATATATAGATTGTTTTTTGCGGAAACAATTCAAACCATTTCTTCATCTAGTCACCTCCAAAAAGTAAAAAGGCTACCAGATATCGGTAGCCCACATTGATTAACCTATAACAATAACACTGTACTGATTGACTGTTGGTGCAACACTAAATTCAACAATCACATTATTTATATCAGGATACTTGACGATAACATTGCTGATTAAAGCAGATTGTGCTCCCAATTCTCTCACCGCAACAACTGCATCTTGAGTATCAAGATTGTGGTTGATCGTGAACACTCTCTTAGTTCCATCACCAATTGTTTCCTTATACTTTCCTGCGACACTTAGATTCTTTCTTGCGTCCTTAGCATTAGTTGCACCAGTTCCACCCTTATCCACTTTGATCGTATCCGCTTCCCACTTACCTGTTGTAATGGTACCAACAGATTCAATGGTATTCGTATCGCCTACAGCGCCAAATGGTACAAACTCGCAACTCAACCCTTTTTCTTGCCAAATCACCGTCTTATATACAAACCATCTGACACTTCCATCTACAACCGTTGATCCAGATACATTCGTCCAATTCGGTTCCCCTACCCCTGATGTGCCAGAAATGATACATTTGTAGTAGTAACTCTTGTCTCCGACAGTCGATACAACAATATCATCAATAGAATAAGTATAGGAGGACTGCCAGATTGTATGACCAAACAAATCAAAAAAAACACTATCTGGTGTAGTAGGGAACGATGGCTCACTTAATGCGCTTGTCCCACTCGCTATACACTCATAATAATGTCCATTGTTAGCTTGTGATATTGTTTTGTCTTTTAGATTATATGTCGTCTGTCGCATCCACTTTGGAGCAAACGCTCCTGTCCTCAAATTAATCCACCCTGAGAAACTACCAACGTTAGGGACTCGGTTCCAAATCTTCTTTCCAGATTCGTAAACTCTTCCAGATATCAGATATCCCAAAACATCAGATACAGTTTCATCAAACGCATCGTCTAACACTTTGAAGTTTTTTGACAACTCGTCAAGTGTTAAGTCTGCTTCGTCATCCAAACTAGGTTGATATAACTTCAATTTTTCTGTTGTCATTATAAAATATCCCTCCACTTCATTCCAGAGAATCTTCTCCACGTCTTATCTATCTTCTTCGTAGTTAGTGATCCATTAACAATTTCAACGTTTTCCATGTAACCCATGTCATAATTAAAAGTGTTTTCTACCGCACTTTTTGTTAGTTTTGAACTACCAAACTGCATCTTTTCTTTCAAAGATTTTTGAGCATAACTATATGAACTGTCACATCTCATTTTGAGTGTAATATATCCCTGCTTTGCACCATTATGAAATAAACTGGAATCACCTTCAATCATGCAATAAAAAACACGGTTGGGGTTATCCACCGTGTAGAATGGTTTATAGTAAGGTTGAAACAGCCATCTCGCAACCTCTCTTAGCTTTCTTTCATCATATCCATTCTCAAACGCAAATGTTAATTCAAACTCAATTGGTTCTTGTTCAATGGATTGAAAATACGGTTTATCTCTGCCAGCAACTTTGGATTCCACAATGCTTCTTGAAGGAAGGAATGTTTCTTCAAACATTCCTCCATCAATAGTGCAATTGAGAAGACCCATGTCTACAGAGTGAACACCATCATAATAAAAATGAATTCCCTCCAACATTAGAATCGTCCTCCCTTAGTTCTCTTGATTTTATTAACAATCTGATCAGCAACAGTATCAGCAACCTTTTTGTCAGCGTTACCTTTAATGTTGACCTCAATGTTATATTCGTTATGCTCCGATTTCTCAGTTGTACTTGTTTGTTGTACTGGTGTGGCAATGTTGCTCATAGCGTTTACTGTAGGAACATTCGAATTAACTTTAGCTAAAGCTTGAGTTGCGTTCAGAATGTGTTCGGTTTGTTTCTCGTTCAAGACAATTTCTTTTTTGTGTAGGACACCGAGTCGTCCTTCGTTGCCACTCCAATCGCCCGTATATCCACCAGTATCAAATGTGTAAAGTTTAGTTTTTCCATCTTTTTGATACCATGTTCCGTTTTTATACACAGCACCAATTTCTTTGCCTAACTTCTGGTTTTCATCTAGAAGTTCTTTCTTTCTCTTGTCATCTGCATTATGCCATTCAAGACTGTTTTGCTTCATCTGTTCGATCTTTGGCTTATCTTTAGTTGCTTGGTCTTTCGCTTTGTCCGCTTCCGTTAGTTCGTTATTTTTAGGAGTATCAACTGTCGGCTTCAAGTTTCCATCCAGATTTGTTGTATTGTTTTTAGTAGTTGAGTTTTCGTAAGATCCGATTTTTAATGTGCTCAAATCCTTCATTGCATCAATGGCTTCTTGCACTTTGTAAGTAAAGTTTTCAGTAACTCCTTTACTCAATTCAGCCATTCTTTCGGTAACGTTACTCGACCATGTATCAATGTTCTTAAACATTTCATCGAAGTTACCTGCTAAAACTTGTTTACGCATCTCAGCAAATTTCTTCTCATTGTTTAGTTCAGCTTCCCAGTATTCCTGTTTCTTTTTAGCTTCTTCGTCAAGAGAATCAACAAGATTATCTAGATCGTCTTGATATTTTTCTTTTCTGTTTTCCAGTTTTTCTCTTTCAGCATCAAGATCATCTTCTAGATTATTTTTTCTCAGTTCAACTTGTCGATCATGTTCGAGTTCAGATAGCTCAAGTTCTTTGTCTGATAACTCTTTCACTAATGCAGATTTTTTCAGTTTAGCTTCATACGAATCATCCATTGAAAGAATATCGATTTGTTTTCTGAGTTCATCTGTTTCCTTGATAAGTTTGTCAGCATTGTTTTCGTGATCTCTTGCACTCTCAGCACGATCAATGAGTTTCATTTGTTTGTCATAAGCTTCTTGTAAAGCTTTCAACTCATCATCGATTTGTTTTAATCGCGCATCATGTGCTTCCTGTTCAGCTTTTGTTTTTTCTTCGTAATATTTCTGATCAGCTTCCTGCATCAGTTGAAGTTGTTCTTTGTAAAGTTCGACATATTGATCAGATATAGTTTGATACACTTGTTTAATCTCCAAGTTCGTATCTTTTATTTCGTTCCCCACTTCTTTTTGTCTTGCCTTTTGATTTTTAATCTCTTCGGTAATCTTCTCTACCATTTCAAGATTGTCTCCATATAGAGCCAATTGACCTTCGAGATACTTGATGTTTTTAGCTATGTCAGCCTGTTCACCTTTGTTTAAGGAGAGGATTTGACGAAGATAATCAATACGTGTTCCATAGTCAGCATCATCTTCTAAGTCATATTTCATCTTATCTCTGATGTCAGAAATAGCATCAGCATATTTCTCTGCTTCATCTGCAAACTGCCACAGATACTTTTCAAGTCCAGAATTAGCAATAAGTGTTTCCACTTCAGTTATGCTAGTTGCCATACTGTAGATAGCTTCCTTCTTCGCTCTAATCAGTTCGTTTAATTCATTCTTCTGAGCATTATTTAGATTCTTATTTGTGTCTCTTTCTTTAATCAAGAAAGCTAACTCTTCTTTGTTGAACTTTTGTTCTTGACTCAACAGTTTCAGCTTTTCTTTAGCATGATCACGATAAGCTTGTGTTGTAGAGTCGTACAGAGACATAGCATACTCTTGGTAGGCAATATCATCAGACATCGACTCTCGCTGATTGTCGTACAAAGAAATCATACCTTGAACTTGAGTCATTCGAAGTTCGCTAATCTGACTTGCAACAGAATCAGATTCAGAACCGAGTTCCCTCAGACGATCCTCTGCTTCTGAAATTTCCTGTTGAAGTTCTGCCGCTACTGCTCGTGCTGTTTTTCCTTCATTTGGATTAGATTCAATTTGAATTAAACCTGTTTTTTCAAGCTTCTTCGTTTTAATTTGTTTCTGTAACGATGCTATCTCAGCATCAATCGCTTTTTTCTTTTGATTAGTCAGATAAATCTCTTGGTTGACCGATTTCTTATAAGCTTCAGTCCAAGTGCTATTTTCGGATTGAAGTTTTTGTTGAATTTCAATCTGTCTGTTTAAGGAAGCGATTTTCTTAGCATACTTATCTACCACAAAGATAGCATCTTGCAATTCTTTTTTTTCTTTTTCTTTCTTTTCTTTTTCGGGTTTATCCAGACTACCGATTTGTCCGAGTTGATCAGAAATTTGTATATTTGCAATTTTCTCCATAGCTTCAATATCTGCTTCAGTGTTGGCAATATTCTGTCTACCAGCAACTACAGCATCTTGTAACGCTTTAGCTTGATCGTTTTTCTCTTTTGTTACCTTGCTTACATATCCATCCATAAGAGGATTAGAGAATCCACTGCCAGATGTTACTGTTGGTTCTTGTGCTTTAGCGGCATCAGCCGTAAAGGGAGCACTGTTATTATTTATTTTATTCGCAAGGTTATATGTTTTCATTAAGCTAATGATGGATTGCATCTCGGTGTAGTTAGCATTGATAGCTGTTCTAGCTTTTGCAATTGACTGTTGAGCCGCTAGTTTTTTCTGAGCCAAATCTTTTTTGAACTCTTTTTCCTTTTCTCTTGCCAATTCTTTAATACTATCCTTTGTAATTTTAAGAACTCCGTTTTCCACTTTCATTGTTTTTATTAATTGAGGATGTTTGCTTATCAAATCTAATGTTGTACTTAATGACAATTCTTGACCATCTTTCAGCGATCCATAAGCAGAATCAAGATCCCCTATTGTTGTTATTAAAGTTTGGAATGGATTCATTACATCGGCAGTGAATTCAAATGGCTGTAACTCTTTGTTCGTGATTGTGTTATATGCTTCCAAATGCTTCTGTATAATTTGATCATACATTGAGATCATCGGATTATTTGGATCAACTTCTTGGAGTTGGGCTTTCAATCCTTTTATTTGATCTTGCACCTTCTGAAAGTTTTCAACTGTAGGAGCCATCATTTCATCTAAATTTATTCCATTTGTTTTCATGTTTTCAAACGCTTGATTCACATAATCAGGGATGTTTTTTAACGTTTTCTCGATGTCAGGGCCGAAATCAGCAATGTTTTCTGTTAGATTCTTTTTTAACTCATCTAAGAATAAAAACTGATTAGAGTTAATATCTATGTTCAAATTGTCAGTAAGAAGGTTGAATGATTCATCAATTACCTTTACTAGTTCACTTGATTCGCTAGTGACAATACCTTTTGTTGTTTCGATTTCTTTTTTCCAATGCTCTCTGAAAGATTCAGTTTGATTGCTCAACCCTTCAATCATCTGCAATGCTTCATCTACGTTCTGTGTTTTCGACAATACTCCTTGTAACGATTGATATGAGATTGCATCTCTAGATTCTTCAGGAATCTTAGCATATGCATCGATTATTTTTTGCCTAAATGTATCAACAACATCAAGATAGTTTGATTCGTCTAGTGTTTTCACTTCGTTTTCAAGGTATTCTTTTGCAACACTAAACATCTCTTGAGTGCCCTCTGATTTAACAAGGTTATTTTCAGCGTCTTTGATTTTTTTTAATTGTTTTTCTACATCGCTGAAATCTGTTTCTCCAATAGTGATGTCTAATTTCTCTTGCCTATCTTGCAGTAAAGCTTGTTTTTGTACTCTAATAAGTTCTGATACCTGATCGGTGGTTTTCATAACTGCTTCGCCTTTTGCATCATAGTAAGCGATAAGTTCAGGCATTGTTCCCTTGATTTGATCTATTGTTTGAAGGTATTTTTGTTCCTCTTCTGTCGATCTTTTAGTTCCTTTAGCTTGCAATTTCATAAAATCGCTATAATTAAAATCTTGTTGTCCAAAAGTCTCCTTATATGCATCTAAGAGTTTTCCAGTTTTATTTATTTCTTCATCTAAATAAGCTGATCTCTCTCTGCTTGCTTGTCCAAAAGCTGAGAATATTTCAAAAATTACTGATGCCGCAATACCAATTAAAGATAGTTTTCCTGCGAACTTAAGGAGATTCACAAGTATTTTACTGAACTTTCCAGCCTTCCCTGCAACACCATCAAATTTATCCCCTAACTCTCCAATTACAAAAACCGAATCTCTAAGTTTTTTATTGGCTAACAGAGCAAACAAACCTACCAATCCTGTTCCTATGTTGGCTCCACCCATGATGTCTGTAATTTTAGTAAGTAAATCAACTAAAACAGTACCGAAATCGATGATTCCTTTCATAGCGTCAGTATCAATCAGAGTTATCCAGAATCTTTCAACCGCATTGTTGAACTGTCCAATTTTGTATTGGAATCCACCCATATATGCATCAAACTCTTGTGCGGCAGAACCAGCAGAATTTGTGGCAGATACAGCGGCGGCTTCAGCGTCATCCCAGTTTTGAATAATTGCGGCTACAACGTTACCTTGTTGCTTTCCACCCATTTTCTCTACGAGGTTCGCTCTTTCTAGATCAGAAAGTTTATCCCAAATACTTACTACTTCCTCAAAGATTTCATATGTCGATTTAAATGTTTGACCATCTTCTTCCATGATCTGAATGGCACTTTCGCCCATCAACCCAAACTGTTTGTTAATTCGATCAAATGTATTTTGAAGAGATGACCCCAGTTCTTCAACTACCTCTCCCTCTTCGGACACACCGCGCAGTCTCATGGCAACTGTCTTGAGGGAGTTACCAACTTTTGCAGGGTTTTGAATAATTGAGTTAGCGGCGGCAGACAACGCAATAGCTTCTTCCATTGAGTTTCCAGCTTGATTCATTACAGCGGCACTACGAGTCATTACTTGCCCGATTCCGTCTGCGGTAATTGCGAAATTATTCGACACTTCATTGAACATGTCAACAACTTTTCGAACGTTGTTTCCAGCATCATCTACTTCTACACCAAAACCTTGAATCGTACCTGTGAGATTATCACTTGCTGTTTTAACATCCATGTCACCAACATTGGCGTATAGAATACTATTTTTACCAAGCGTTGTTGACTGTTCAAGAGTATATCCTAATCTTTGGAATGCTGTAGTAGCTTCAATTACATCTTTTGCAACAACACCTAATTCTCTACCCATATCGGAAGCTGTTGTCTTAAATGATTCTAATTGTTGGGCACTCGCTTCGGTTACTTTTTGCAGATTAATCATTGCGGCATCTATATCTAGTAGAGACTGGAATCCTTGTCTAATCTGTTCCATGGTTCCATAGACAACCGACATTGCCGTAGCCCACACTGGTACTTTCTTGAGTGCATTTCCGAGTTCACCGAAAGTAGAATTTCTTCTTGCTTGATCGTTGTCTCTAAGTCTACGAGATTCACTGTTCAATCGATTTATAGATTGTTCAACTTCTCGTGTGGCTTCATCAAACTCTTGTCCTACTTTATTCCCTAACCCAGAAACTTTTTGTCTAATCTCTTCAATGATTCTGTTTAATTTAATGGCTTCAGACGAGTTTACACCAAATCCTTTTGTTGCTCGATAACTTGCATTCTCGAATTTATCATTGAGAGACTGCTCTTTCTTGTCTCTCGAATTCCCACCAGAGTCAGCACCCTTTTGTTCTCTTGCTAATTGCTTAAGTGCTTGGATTTGCTTCTGTAGTGCCCTTTGTTCTTCGTAGGATAGTTGTGTACCACGCTGTTTAAGAGCGTTGATTTGTTGTTGTAAAGCAGTAGACTGTTGTTCCATCTGCTGTTGTCTTTGGAGGTTCTGTCTTTCCTCTTGTGCAAGTCGCGCTAAGGATTGTCTTCTGGCATCAAGGGTTGCTTCCTCTTTTGCAGATATACTTGTACCCTTCTCTTCTAAGGCATTAATTTCTCTTTGAATACTCGCAGACTCTTTTTTGATCTTATTGATCCTATCGTCATTAGATGCTTGCTCTTTAGTCTTTTTGACTACATCATCAATCATATCTCCATATTTATCAGCAGACTTAACTGCACTTAATTGATGATCTGCAATCAATTTGAGTCTTTTGGCTTCATCTTTCCCTGCCTTAACAATATCATCGTTCAGTTTAAGAAGCTTTCTCATCTCATCTTCGATTAGAGCAACATCTCTCTTCGAAGTACTGAAGTCTAACATACTATTTAAGCCTTTAGCATCATCAACTATAT
This sequence comes from Paenibacillus sp. SRL342, assembly GCF_984798905.1. Lineage (NCBI taxonomy): Bacteria > Bacillati > Bacillota > Bacilli > Caryophanales > Paenibacillaceae > Paenibacillus > Paenibacillus sp. SRL342. The sequence goes on along the minus strand of NZ_OZ481791.1, from coordinate 78,132 downwards.
TGGTAGGAACGTTCCCTTGTTTTCTGATATTATCAATCTTCTCATTGTTTCTTCCTTTAGTTATGTTGCGAGTCTCTTGACGATCTGCACGTTTCACAGACATACTATTCAAGCGGTTTATTTGAGTCTCAATGCGCTTTAAGTCCTGCTCATACGTCTTAGAATCCGCGCTAAGGCTTTGCATGGACTTCCTGACACTATCGAACTCATTGTCGTTTACAAAGCCCTGAGACTTGATTTTGTCGATATCCTTACCCCAATCATGGGTGTTGACTCTAATTTTTCGCTGTTTGGCATCCATGTTTTCATAACGAATAGATTCTGCTTGTTTTCTAAGCATTTCGTCATAAGCCTTGTTTACCTTTTTTAATGCGTTCTCAAGTTGAAGCATATTTTCAGCCGATTTAACGCCAGCCACAGCGTCATTCATATTAGTTTTGTCTTTTTCTGACATATACTTGTTGTCGAGTTTACCGCCATTTACTTTTTTGTCAATCTTCTCGTATTCACTTTGTACTTTACGTCCAAATGCAACTTTCTTTTCTTGGCCTTGAATCTTTGTAAACTGATTCTGAATTTCTCGTAACTTCTTTTGCAGTTCATCTAAATTCTTGAAATCACCAGCATCCAATTCTCCAACCAGTCTACCCATTTTCTTCTTAGAAGCAGGATTAGAAAAATTCTTACTCTCGACTTCAGCTAACTTATTAGCCCATTTAATAGCTTCTCTCGCTTGCACTTCTTTTGCTTTGTTTGATTGCAACATTTTCTTTTCTAGCTTGTCATAATGCTCAATTAAACTATTGATAGCTTTTATTTCGCCATGGAACCCTTCGTCTCCATTAGCCATCATCAGGTTAAGTTTAGTCAGTCTCTCAGTAAGCTTCTCAACCTCACTGAGATTAGACTTTGTTACATTTTTCATAGAGTCGATCTTATTCATGGCCTTACTTACATAAGCATCTAATGCCGCAAAATTACGTGTATCAACTGGAGACTTATCAATTATTCCTCCATTTTCATCTTTTCCTTTTGTTTTCGTCCTACTAGAAAACTGATCACCAGTTGTGATGGTCTGCATTTTATTTCCAGCACCATCCGTTTTTTCAACAACCTTCATTAGTTTTCCGAACTCATTTCGTACCGCTTGAAGTTTTTTTTGCGCCGAATCTAAAGATCGAGTAAGCTCATCTCCAGCTTCAGATAAGTCTATTTTAGAAATACCTTCCAACTTGGTTTTAATATTCTGAATATCTTTTGATTCACTTTTCAATCCAAAGTCTACATCGATCTTTCCTAACTTAGAAAACAGTTCTTGAATATTTTTTACCTGCTTAATCACTTCGTCTTTATTGTCAAGAATTAGATTTAGCTTCATCTTATATGTAGAGCCAATACTCTCAATAGACTGCTTAATTTCTTTTTCTGCGTTAGACATATCCACGCCAATTAAAATATCAAAATCGGACATCTATAAACACTCCCTTTATGCTGTATTAAAAAACAAAAGGGAGTGCATTATACACTCCCTTGAAATTACTCGTATTCGATTTCCTCAACAATTTCACACCATCTGTCGTACTCTAAAGCTTCTCTACCTTTAAAAGTCTTATCGCAGTTCAAAATTATATCTTTTATTAACAGCAGTAATTTCTTGCGTTCTTCAGTCTCATCGATAATAAAGTCTTCATTGAGCAACATGTAGTATTCTTTATTGAACGCTACTCGGTCAGGAACATCATATGCTTTATTTTCTCCCATTTGGATAATGATCGGATTCCCTTCCTCGTCAAAACGTGCATACTGACGAATCAACTCTGCATGCTCCTCTTTGATTAATGCGGCTCTTTCAGCTAGAACATTCTTCACGAATCTTGTTCGTAGATTTGATTCATAACCCTTCATCTCAATACCCATTAAAAAATTAGCAAACATTTCAACCTCTTCGTTTTTCATTTTCATCTAAAACACTCCTTTTTCTCTTATAATTCAAATTTCTTCTTAGAGTCTTGTAGTTTTTTCATGTCTCTCTGAATATAGTGCTTCAACGTTGTTTCAGGTGAGTTGTGGTTCAAGAGTTCTTGAACTTCTTCCAGTGCCATTCCTTTGTTATACAATAGGGAGCTACCACTGTGCCTGAAGTCATGGGGATGCAAATCTGGTACACCAATAATGCTACCGATCTTTTTCGTCCATTTGGTCTGCATGACATTATTGCTTGCTTGACCCCAAGTTCCATTGTATTTAGTTATAAATAGATATTCACATTCAGCACCCATCTCTTTTCTCTTGTTCATCCATTTTTCAATCAGGGTCATTGTCAAATCCGAACATAAACCATTGACAAGTTTACCTTCTTTTTCTTTGATCTTCGTGATCATCCCAGTTTCAAAGTCAATTTGATTAACCTTTATATTATTTACCGCATTCACGCGAAGCATGGTTGAAATGGAAAGTTCGAAATAAAGCTGAAGTTGCAATTCATCGTTGTCTTCAAAATATTGTCTGATGGCGGAAACTTGGTTTTCAGTAAGGAAGGTTTGAATAACCTGCGGCTTCTCTCCTGCTCCAATTTTTGGTCGTTTTATATAATCTAGTGGGTTGGCCTTTATCTTTCTCTTCATTAGAAGATACAAAAAAAACGAGGAAATAGAACTCAGTCTCCGCTGAATCCTTCGCTCGTTATTCCCCAAAAACGTAACGCAAAAAGCTACGTAGTCTTCTATTATTTCGACCATATCTTCCATTCCGTCATTACCATTGTCTTCATCATCTTCACCTTTTAAAATCTTAATAATATCTTCTTCGTCAATTGCCCCAGATTTATATTTGTCACTTATAAATACTAGCCACTGATTGAAGTCTGACTGATAGTTGGTTTTTGACGAGTCACTTAGATTCATACTCATTGCACCAAAGTATCTCTGAATATGTCTTTTATTCTTCTCAGAAACCTGCTCCATTTTTTCTTTAGTCGCATAACGTACATACTTCCTCTTCATATACTCACCTACTTATTCATAAAGTTCTTCAATTTATTGGTTATATCGCTCTTATTTAAATTACTTTTCGCATGACTCATAAAGTCCCTTGGAGCATAGAAAGGCACGAATCTACCACCACTATGTCTAGCGTACATAGAGTCATAGCTTGGATATCTCGAATGCTGTACAGTATAATCGGTTAATCTAGCCCACGATCCACCTCTGATAATTAATGGTGCAAGCAAACCAGAATCACTCTTTGCTCTCGCTTCATTCACAACCATAAAGTCAAAGCCACTTACACTTGAATTAAGAGTGTAATCTTTCATTGTGCTCTTATCTCCTAATCCACCACCAGAAAATTCTCTCCTATTATATTGTTTGGGAGTATAAACATTGTAGACTTCCTCAGTGATGGATTTTTGCATCTGCTCTTGCACTACAGGAAGAACTTTCTTTTTCATCCCTTGTTTTGCTTTTTCAAGAATGGCCTTCTTAAGTGCGCTTACATTTTTAACAGCCATAGGCTTAATCCATCAATGATTTATCTTTTAGTTTTTTTCTAACTTGCTCTTTGAAGAATTCAACCTCTTCTAAGTTGCTATCAAAGTTGTTTACGACATTTGAGATTTCTCTGTGAATTTTATCAATCTCATCTTCGTCAAACGCGATAAGTATCTGAAATAGTGCTCCACTATTCGTCATATGATCGATTGCCTTTAACTGTTCGGGAAGCTTGTCAGGTAATTTCAGTGTGGTGAAATGCTTAACAATAAGGAAGATCATGTAGGGTGTAAACACTTTGTCCATTGCATCATTTCCACTTTTAATACGCACTCGATCTAGCTTATCTACCAATTCTTGTACACATTGAATTACCTGAATAGTACTGAAGTGTTTGAAAATTTCTACTTTGAAGAATTGAATCTTTTCATCAATATCTAACTGAACGACAACCTCTGTTACGTTCTCGTATTTTTCACTTGCCCTCTGAATGACCTCATAACTTAGTTCTTGCAACTGCTCTGTCATTTGAAAACCTCCTTTAATCTCGCATGTTGTGTCCGTAAGAAGACACAAAAAAAATGGTGAAAGGGAAAATCCCTCTCACCATTAAAAGTGTTTACTCGGTACTTTTTTCAGCACTTTATTGAATTTTAGTAACGAATAATTTTAACCATATCAGTGCTCTGTGGATCTTTAAATACATCAAGATTCATATCGAACACAGATGGGTCGCCATCAGGTTGCATTGTAAGTGTAAACGCGGAACTTACTTTAACCTTCGGCAATACAATCTGAACCTTCTCGTCTTGTCCTGTTGCTTCAGAACGCCACACTGTTTTACCAACAAAACGGTAGTAGCCGCCAAATTGATCAGATTTCAGTGTAATCACTTCTGCTTCAGTAACAGTTTGATACGTGAAGTAAACAATTACCTGAGTTCCAATAGCAAGAGATGCCGCTGGAACAGAAACATCTTTACCTGTCACTGTGATAGAAGCTTTAGTAACCTCTTCGTCTTGGCTATAACCATCAGTAGTTTTATAAATCTCTACGGAACCAACGTCTGGAGTTTCATCCAGAGCGAAAGTAGAGTTGCCAGCACCATCGTCTACAGTATAAGCAAGAACACGTTCAAAGATTGTTTCAATTTTCTTCTCCAACTGAGTACCAGATTGCATAGCGATTGCTTTCGGGTTCGCCAATGCATCCTGAATATTAAATGTTGCAGTTCGGTTGAAGTCCCAACCAATCAAACGTGGTGCTCCTTTACCGCCAGTTGCATATACAGTTTCAGCGGCGTTTTCTAGATTGGACAATTTAAGCGTGTCCATAAACAGTTCAGCTTTTCCAGTCAACAGATTATACAAAATACCATCTACAACTTCCTTAACACCAAATCGTGACATGTGTAATCACTCCTTCTAACATTTCTAATTTATTGCGCTCATAGATAATAGTGGTTAAGGCATCCAAACTTCGTCTATTTTGGATACAATCAACCCTTGCTTGACCAATGCTTAATTTTAATATTCTGAGCACCAGCTAACATAGATTTAATACTGATGTCGTATTGATCGATAATCTCCATGCGTTTAAACTTCCTGTACACTTGGTAGACTGTCATGCCAATAACATTTAGTTCGTTGATCCCGTAAGACTTAGAGGAGATGGCTGATAGAATGTCATAGAAGTCTACTTCAGAATCCTCATTACTCTCTTCTGTGGCCTGACTCTTCCTCTTCTTTAATTCATCCCTCTTCTTTGCTACAGCATCCATTTGTGCTTTTAGCTTCTTAGTTTCTTCGTCTACTGGATTAAAGCTATCTTCCAATCTCTTTTCTTCAAAACTATTAATATAATTTTGCCACTTCAAAATCTCTTGTACCTGATAGTAGTTATCTTTATTTATTATTTTGACATCATCATCACTGATGTTCACGAACACTCTCAACTCATCTTTATCGAGAACAATGTCACCTCTAAAGAAAAGTTTTAATGCTTCTTCGAAGATCATTTCAATTTCACGACCAGCATGATTTAAGAGTAGTTCAAGCACATGAATATCCTCTCGTGTTGAGTCTTCAAGAAAATCATTCGAATCCAACGTGAGGATGTTCAGGTATTTCATATACTCTGAATAGCCTACATCTACAATTTCTTGTACAGTGAGAGGGGTTATGTCACCATAACCTATTGCGTTAATAGGTCTTCCAGAGAATAGTTTTAACTTCAAATCTATATCACGCAAACGATCACCCCTCTCTTAGAACTCTGTAGTTGTTGCTATAAGTCTGACTCCTTCAAACTCTTCATTAATAACTGTGTGATCAGCTTCTACGAAGTGAAGTTCTCCAAGCCCCTGAATATTATTATCCTTAAAGATTTTCAAAATTAAATGTAGGATCTCATAAGGTCTAATGATCTTCTTCCCATCATCTGTGAGTAGCCAGATGCTTTTGTGTACCACAATGTCAAAAAGAACAACAGTTCTACCAACGTGACTATTGTTTGTAAACTTTAAGTTTGGATAGTAAATGTGCAACTCAGTTCTAATATCTTCTTTGAAGTTCACATCAAATGGATATGGAAATATTCTTTCAGATGTGCCTTTGGGTGCAATAGCATGAGGATCGATTGACTGTTGAGAGGGGTTATCTCCTGTCCAACCGATGTAATTGATAAGCTTCTTATCCTTGAGAACTTCGCCAATAATAGCGATTATATTTTCTGATAATTTTTCGAACTTCATTGCCATCCACCCCATCCTGAATTACCGCTTGTGTCAGCAATCTGATTTTCCTTATCATCTGTGTCTGAAGTATTTGTAAATGTGAGAGTGAGATTTAAAACTCCAACTCCGTTGTAAATATCTGATACCGAATCAATAGAAGAAACCTCATATGCTGTTTCATCAAAAATAAACCTCATCTGAGGTTTAATGGTTTTCGTATCTTGGTTGTACTGCACCTGCACTTTAAACTCTCCTTTAGAGGAGTAAATCACCTTCGTATCATCAATCTCATATGTCTCTCCTTGCGCTGAACACTTATATTCCTTGATCGATCCCGTAGAGTCTTTCCACTTTAAACTCCGATTGCAGAGTTCGACATCTGCCTTCGGATAAACTTCATTATCAACGGAATCTACAATCAGGTAAGTATCATTCTTTATCTCTACATATGATCCTAGATCAACAACACTATTTGGTCTTAGAAGTAGATCGATCTTCTTCGACTTCTTCCTGTTGATAATGCAGTCCGCTTCTACTCCATTGATCTTTACCACTCTATAAGATGGAGACTTACTAAACATATCGTTAACATGAATAATCGTGTCATTGATAATCGCCTGAGTCATATTAGGATTATTTTTTCCAAGCATTTTTTGATAGAGAGTTAAATCCATTTTAATTCACTCTCACTTTCTCGATCAAATGGATCGCTTTGAAAACATCGCTTTTCAAGAGTCTATGATTTTCATAATTCAAACCTTTGAGAGTTCCGCTTAATGAAATCATCTCTTCTCCATAAAATAATTTAGAGTTACCAATAATCTCCCTGACAAGAGAGTCAACATAAAATCCAAGTGTGCTTACATTCTCCTCATTCATTGGGATAATTTTAAAGATTCTCCCAATCAACTTAGACATGTAAGCATCTAGGCTTACCCCATCAATCTTACCCATTGGTGTCATCATGACAATTCATCTAGTCCATTTTGATAAGAATAGACAACCATCAAATTAGAAACCTCTAAATTTAGAGATTTAACTAAATTCAAGAGTTGTCCAAGATGCGCTTGCGAGGAATATATTTTATACTCTTTGTCAGTTAGGATTTGCTCTAAGTTCTTGATGTGAGTGACTTTTCCTGAAACATAACTAATGCTCATTAGCGTAGCTAGAATTTCTTTTTCGAAGTCATTTAGCGTAGAGTTAAACGTTTGCTCTTTTACATTGATACTCAAGTCTGTTGTTGTACCAGTGAAGCGAACTATCGCACTTCTAAGATGCTTGTACAACAAGGCTTCCAAGTCTCCCGTCTCATTAAGAGATATGAATGAATAGTCAGTTACCTTAAATAGAAAGAAATCATATACATCTGTGAGAGGAGTTGACATAGAAATTACCCCCTCAAACCGATTTCAACATTGAATCGTTTGTTCAAGAATTTAATCTTCTTGCTGGAGTCCAGTTCACCAGACTTCTCTAATTCCATTGCTCTAGAAACGATTAGGTGTTTAATGCCTTTAGGGGATTTTTCTACAACGTCTTCGAACTCAGCTTGGTTCATATTAAAAATCACATCAATTTGCTCAGGGTTCTTGATGTTCTCATACATTTCAGTCAACTTAAGTTTTTCAACGGCTCTATCATCCAAAACTAAAATGAAAGGTTCATCGAAGAAACGGCGATAAGATGTGCGCATTCCAAGAAGTTCTTGATATTCAAGATGATCAATATCCCCATATTCATTCCATCTAAACTCATTTCCAGTTCTTTTCGATGTATAAATCAACTGTCCATTTGTGACATTCATGACAGGGATAAGCTCAAATCTCTCGACTTCAGTATCTTCAGTTTTCTTCTGAACAACTTCTTTCTGCTCTGCTTCAAATTCTTGACGTGCCTTCTCTTTTGCTTCAGCCATGATCTCAGCCATCAACTGTTCCTTCATCGCCTTCATCAAGTCCTCTGTAACAGCCTGTGATGCTTGTTCCTGCGCTACATTTGTCTCGCTAGACTCATCAATCGACTCGGCTTCCAACTCTCCTAGAATTGATTCTAGTTGCGCTAGAGACTTCTTCATGAGATTAGCCTTCGTATCAACCTCTTTGATTTTCAAAATCGCTTCCACCAATTGTGCTTTCGTCATCGTCATATAAAACATCTCCTTTTTCTCTCTTCTTTGTAGTCCACTCTAAGGACATCATATTAATAAAATAAAAAAGCAAGGAAGACTGAAGTCCTCCTTGCTTTAAGTGAATCTGCGCTCAATCGCGCGGGGTGCTAGACCCACAATAAAACTACTATGCGATACGGTAGATACCATATTTAGCCGCAGAAAGTACCGCTACACCAGCTTTTTTAATGAAGGTGTAATCACGTTGGAAGTCTTTACGGTTCGTGCCATCTCCCTCAACGATCATGGAATCGCCTTCCATTACCAACTTAACGAACTTATCTGGAGTCTTAGGAACTACCATGATGAAGCCATTGTCAATCGCAAACTCATCAGAACCTACTTTATGTGCTTGCTTGATAGCCATCATTTCAGTGCCGTGGAAGTTACCGTAGAAACCAAAGTCGTTTTTACGCTCCACAGTCTTCTGAGACTCAGTACCATAGTTTATCTTCGCTAGTGCCGACTTAGTACCCAAAATCATTACATCCATTCCTGTAGCCGCTTCGATGTGAGCAATCAATTCATCAAGCTTGCCTTCAGAGAATGTACCAGATACAGCGTAAGTGGAACTCAGTTGATTGTAGCTGTTATAAACAGCGTCATAGATCAAGTTTTGAATTTTGTTCTCGTAAGAACGCGCAACATTCGCAACCAATTTAGCAAAGTCTTGGCGACCAGCCAACAGTCGGGAAAGTTCTTCGTAGACAGCTACACCCATGATGTAAGTCTTAACTGTCAATTCACCAGTATCCAAGCGGTCACGGCGAAGGTCGCCATTACCATCAGAGATGATGGCTACGTCAAACAAACGATTTTCTTCAATAGTGAACACCTTAGCGTCACCATGTTCAATTACAACAGTCTCTACGAATGTATCGAACTGACCTTTAATGCCTTCTTCAACCAGAATATCCAATGCTTCTTCCAGAATCGCGAACAGGTTAGGGTTGTTACGGAAAGATTTAGGTGTCAGCTTCTCAGAACCACCATTCTCAGCGATCAACTCTCTACGAAGCACCTCCATTGAATCAGAACGAGAAAACTTAGTTGCTTCTCCTTCACCGCGATATACTTCAATTGCCAATTTAGCAGTATTATGCATCTGTATTTCCTCCTTATAATAAACCTCATATTTTTTAGAAAATCACCAAACAGCCCTAAGTTTAATTAGGGCTGTGGGGCTTTAGTAAATGTACTTTCTTTAGTTCTTTATTAGGCTTTAACAACACGAAGCTGATAAGCAACGTCAGCGTCATAACCCAGAGTAGTCTTGCGAACTACTTCCAGAACCAAACTAGTTTCAGCGACTCCTTGCAGACCGTCAGGGGATGCTTCCAGCTTCAAGGAATCCAACTGTGGAACCACAAATTGTCCTACAACTGGTGTTCCATCAATCAAGTCGGCTGTGAGTGTAATTACATCACCTTTTACCAAGTGATATGCACGACCTTGATCACCTGCGTCTACTTGGAAGTGCTTGAGTCCTGCTTGACGCGGATCAGGCATTACCTCTGGTGTAGCGTGGAGCAAGAATTCATTTTTCAACTCTGCATCAGTTGCCGCTGTCTTTACTGCATAAAGTTCAGTCTCATCACCGACCAGTGCTCCCAATTGTACAAAATGTCCATTCTTCAGTACTGCTGTGTGTCGGATGGACTCAAGGTGTCCACCAGTAATCTTATCCAATCGAGTAACTGCCATTTTATTTCCTCCTTCGGAAAATACCATAATTTGATTTGTATTTGTTTTTAGGGTGGCGCACAACTGCCCCACGATCTTATGATTAATTCACACTCATACCATGCTTCTTAAATAACTCAGCAAAGCTAGATGGAGTAGGTGTTTCTTTCTCTGGAATCACACCAATTTTCATGCTGTAACTCGTATTCCCTTTAGGTGCGGAGTACTTGATAGCCTTACGACCAACCATCTCAAAGCATTTGGATTCAATTTGTTCTAAAGTGAAGTTATGAACATTCTCGCGAATCTCAGAAACATCTTCGTCTGAAAGCTTGTCGAACTGAGAAATTACTTCCTCAGCCAAAGCTTCGTGCTGTCCCTTAAGTACATCTGCTTGGAATGATTTTAATTCTGTATTCTCTGTTTGATACTGTTCGAAGCTAGAACGCATAAGTTCAAGAGCATTCTTCTCGTCGTTCGTTAGGAACGATGCAAAAACTTCACTAACAGAGCCAAGAGAAATGTTATCTCCATCTTTTGCATACTCTACCTTATGGAACTTCTGACCATAATCGTCTTCTACGATAATGTGAGTTTCATATACTGAAACAATATAATTCCAACTCCAATCCTCTTCTTGACCATTTGCTAGAGCAATATGTTGATCAAGTCCTGCATAAAGTTTGGTACGAATATCATCGTGAGACAATTCAAATCTAAGTGAGAACTTATCTGGATCAGTTGCTTCTGGCTCAGGATCAGATCCTTGTCCTTCTTGGGAGAATTCGCCTTCTGGAGTACCACCTTCAGGATCGCCTTCTGGTTTTGGATCAGGATCAGCTTCAGGTTCACCTTCGGCTTCAAAAACTTCTGCAAGTTTTAGCTCCAAATCCTCAACAGAATATGTGGTAACATCAACACCCTTTTCAGAGAGTGCTTCAGCGGTCGTTGAATATTTAGCTAACAATTCTTCAAGATTCAAATCTTTCACCTCCTTTTCTTGACTTCTTTCAAAGATCAATTGAAACTCTTCTAATTTACGGGAAATCTCTTCTTGGTAAACTTGAACATGAGACGAAAAGTTCACTTCTACACTAGCTTTTTGCATCGCTGGTAGAACATCTTGTCCCAATAAACAAGCACCATAGAATGAGAATCTGGTAAAAACAAGAACTCCTTCTTCGTTAAATTCCGCATCATAATCATCGTGTAGCTCCATTGACTGTGAGACTTCACCGAAGTTATTCAGGATATTTACTCCATCTTCTAACTTAGTCCACATTAGTCCATCGACCACAAGGTATTCCAAATCATTATTGAAATCACCTTTCTTAATTTCGAAACGAGGATTACAATTCTCAGGGATCACCCCATAGGCTTGTCCAACATAGCGAGTTTTCAGGTCGCCATCCTCAACAACAAGTTCTACTTCATGTCCCCTGAAGTCTTTATCTCCTAATCTGGATTCTTCTACATAACCTAAGATAGGAGTATTCTTCAAAGACTCCATCGCATCCTCAACAGCTTCTTTTGTGAAGATGCTGTTGTTATAATTTTGTCCTAAGTGCATGAGCCATATTTTAACTTTTTGGAAACGAGTATCAATTTGATCTACTTTCTCAAAAACAACAGGAATAGCCTTGAGTACATTTTTCATTGTTTTCACCTCCCTCTATTCCCTGTCTTTGTTATCTTCACCCTCTCGTTGAGACTCACCTTTTTCAGAAAGATCATCTTCATCAACTTCAGGTCTTCCACCTTCTTTTGTACTTTCTTCATCTCCTGATTGCGTATGAGAAGAAGTCAATGGTCTAAAGTTGTCAGTCAACATTAAAACCTGTTCTTCTAGGAAGTTCATTGACACAACCGAACTAGGAGAAATACCAAGACAAGCACAAAGCATGATCTTGACTGGGAGTCCATACTGAGCACTCTGAATAAGTTCTTCGATTCTCTCTTTCCTGTTAAAGATAGTATTGTCAAGGATTCTTAGACGGAATTTAAATGATCCGCTAATTGCATTCTTAATCTTCCCTGTTCCAATTCTCTCCAACTGCCTGAGAACACCAAATACCTCTGCTTCATCTACACTAATCGATTTAGCTAAAGAAGACGTTCCACCTTCAGGGTTAAACAACTGTTTAGCCGTACCTGCTGATGTATAGAAAGCATTTTCAGCGTTTGCTACATTATCAACTTCAGACTTATCTTTGCTAAATTCAACCGTATCAATTTCAAAAGGCGTACTAAATATCCCTATTTCATCTGGAAGTAGAGCCGCTGTTTTATTGTGAAATATCGCAACCGTTTTTAAGTCCATTCGGAAATCGTTATTCTTATCAGAACCTTCCCTCATCGGAATCTTCTCAACAATGAATTTGTAATTCCCCATAACTGCACTCGCTAGGCGTAATGCTTTATAGGACTCGATGTCGAAAATGTCTCCAAACAAACCAGCAAATGGAGGAATGTCATTATAAGACTCCTCATTAACTTTGATGCAGATTGATCGTGAAGGATCAACCTCTTGCCACTTCGGTTTACCAGATTTATAGGAATTGTACATTTTTACAAACTCTTTAGGGTACAACTCTAACTGATCTGCATTTCTTTCGAAGTATGATACATCAAAACTAAAAGTGTAAACACCGTCTGCAATTCCACTGATTTGGCAGAAGTCATAGGGAAGCTCCTTAATGAAGTAGGTATCTTTAGTGTATAACTCAAAACCGTAGAATGTTCCCAGTTTCCAAGCAGACACCAGAGCCTTCCTGTATTCATGTCTGATATTCATCAACTCAACAAAATCAAGAGTCTTATTATAATTGTTGCGCAAGCTTTTGATATTCACATTTTTAGAAGTGTCTAATCCATGCAATTCAACATAATAATCAAGAGTAGCCATATTTGCATAGTAGTTGACCAGTCTTCGATAATGCGGTGAAAAGTCATACAGATACGCACTCATTCCTTGCAACTCTTTAGCATACCTTTTAGTATTAGCTAGATATGTCGCAACGTTAGCCTTTGTGTAAGACTTGGTGATAGCAGATGTATTCTTGCTCAAGTCTTTAACAACCATTTCTGTTACCTTGGCGAAATCTAATGGAATAGATATCGGCTTATAATCTTCTTCACTCATTTAATGACCATCTCCTTTCATCGTATAGTTGTTCTCGCCTTTCTTCCCATAAAGAATGATTCAATGTCACCGATATCCTCTTCACGCAAAGTAAGGTTTCTCTTTTCTTCTAAATAAATCCAAAATAACCCATACTCCAATGCGGAGAATCGGTCTTTTTGTATCGATTTGGATACCTGTCTAACTTCGGTATTATTTCCTGACTGCTTGTAGTCCAAGTTCATAATCTCTTCTTGTAAGAAATCTGTCATTACAAATGGTCTTAGCAATTCGCTGTGCAACTCTACATCTTTCTTAGCACTTACTAATCTACCTTTAGCTTGAGATTCAGACTCCAAAAACTTAACTTGATTATTAGCCATCCATTGAATGAATAGATTATGAATATCACTTGCCTTAGTGTCTTTAGATTGAGATTTAATGGCAAAGACCATAGGAATGCTATTTGCAGTCTTATACTTCAAGTATCTCTCATCATTAACAACCTCATATGGAGGATTAGAGTCAATCTCCAGAACCAACTGATCGACTAGACCTTGACCTAAGCCATTGGCATCCACAACTAATATTCTTGCCCTAAAGTCATTCACTTTCTGTTTTAAAAAAGTAGCTTGTTGTCTAAAATGACTTCCCTCGAACGTGTAGATGTTGACTACATGTTTCGTGTACGTTCCATCACCTTTAGGTGTGATCTTAATGACTACTAAAGCCGACTGAGCATTTGCATTACCTTCTGACCTCGCTACGTCATAACTCAATACGTATTCAACATTCTTATCTTTTACAGCCTTCTCTTCAGCCTTATCGAGAACTCTAGCTTTACGAAATGTCTCAAGATCGACTAATGAATTTTCAGAACTTCCTGACCATACGCTCCCATACTCTCTTAAAAATGAAATAGGATTAAAGTTAGGTGACTCTTTTAGATCGTTAATATATGACAGTGACAGCAGTTTGAATCCTGACTTAGTTTCATATTTTGTAGCCATTTCGTAACTCGATCCAATAATGTACGCTGACTTCTCTGGAGGATCGGTCTTAGGGTTATATTTAACCATGTCATACATATATTCTTTAAGAAGGTTGAATGCGAATGATTGCTTAGTACCAGCAGTCGTTACAATAGTTATTTTTTTGTGGAGTTCATAAGGGTCTTCACCGCCCATAGCACTGTATCTTGTATTCGCCATAATCGGAAGTATAACTGTATTGAAACTCTCCTCATCAAATCGTTCATGAATAACCTCCTCTACTGATAAGCCTGTTCTACGTAACCCCCTCGAAGATTCAGAGTTTGCTACAACGTCAAGAACAGAACCGTTTCTAAAAAATAACTTAGTGTAATCTTTCTCAAATCTAATTCCTTTTTCTTTCAACTCATTCTTCAAAATCGGCATGAATCCCCAAATGGCTTCAATATTCTGTTGAGCAATTTGTGCCGCCATTTGCTTTTGTGGTGCAGTAATCATGATCTTTGCGTTAGGATATAAGATACATTCAATATACTTCCCAAGTATTTGAGTAAAAGATTTAGAACTACCGCGAGTATACGTTAGAAAAGTTTTACGATACCTGAACATAACCCTTAACATAATTCGCTGAAAGAGGAGAAGTTCAAATTTAGAGTCTTTGGGTAAAATAAAGTCAATAAAAAGATCAGGGTATGATCTAAATAAGGCTAAGTATTTTCTCCAGTCCTCAATGGTAGCTTCAAATGATCTTACTCTATCGTCAATCCTCATACCTCTTCACCTCTATCAGAAGCAAGTGTTCCGTTTGCCTTTTCAAGAGAATCATGAATATCATCTGGTAGTTCCATAAGTCTTTCGTGACCAACAATCTTTCTTGTGTAATTAAGATTTTCTAAAATGATCATATCTACTAAATCCATGCGTTCTTCAATTGGCTTAGGTTCTGTGTACCCTCGCTTCTCTACTTCCTCAAAAACAACACCAAACGATCTCATTCCCGATGCTTCATTAGCACTCTTTCTATCAATAGGACGAAAACCAGAGGATTGTAGAATTTTCTCATAGCGATCATTATAGTTCTTGAATGCGCCATCATCATCAGTTTCCAATGCTCTATCCATCTTAATTTGAAGCTTACACAGATAAATCAATTGCTTCTTCAACTCTGGAGCAACAACACCATTAATATTGTCCATTTCAGTGTAGAAGTCTTCCATCTGTAGGTACTCTCTATTGGTGAAGCCACCACCATATTTCAATGCGATCTGCTTGGTAAGTTTTATTGTTCCACCTTCGGTTTCCAGTTCCTCAATGTCGTCAATATCATCAAACTTATGCTTATATATATCTGTTTGATTTTCACCTTCAAAATCGCTGTCTGCCCAACTTGATGTCTTATATTGCTGTAGAGAGTTAATCATACGGAAGTATGAACCAACTGTGTCGCTATCGTTATCTTCTGCTGATTTCCAAACCTTTGCTATAAATGGTTTGTCAATCCGCTGTAATGTCGTTTTAACAGATTCGATATTATTTTCATCGATCATATCTTTAAGACATTTTTTACATACTGGTACATGTCCATCGAACATAATGGAATTGGATGTATAAAAATCACTCACCAATCTGCTTTTTTGACATTCCCCTTTACATTGTTTTCTTAGTGCCATTCATTCACCCTCTCTCTAAAAGTCAAAATAAATAAATGACCACTAACAAGGAGTTAGCGGTCATTTATTTTAATACTCATTAATAAATCCTGTAATAACTTGATCACCTGCAAGACGAGAAATCTTTACACCTTCATCAAAAACCAACTTTTCATCACATCTAAACTTGTACAAATCTGAAGCAGGAATAATCTTTTCGTAACCAGTCCAATCAATATATTGTTGTGCAGAGTGCGGAACAACAACATAAAAATCATACTGTATAGCAAAGTCAATTAATGCAGTTGTCTTACCTACACCTCTTAAATATCTATCAGTATGAATTGGCTCCCGTTTTATTGCCGCTTCTTTGAGTGCCTCAATAATTTGATTTGTCAATAAGGGGATTTCTAGTTCGTCTCTTAAGTTCATTTAAATCACCATACTTTCTTGAGTTTTTAAACATTTTGCAAATCAATTCGCTTAATGTCGATCTCATCAAACGAATTTACGATAATCACTCCTTGTGATGCGTTGGATAAGAATTTACCTTTCACTCCATAGTTGTTAGCGCCCATCAATGAGCCAACATAAGCTTCGTATTTGTTCTGACCAACCTCATTAACCGAAAAATGATGCAAGTGTCCCATTGCTAAAACATTATAGACAGTGTTGTCGATGTCAGCATGGCTAGCAAGTTTCTTATTCCCCTTCTCATTATCTCCATGAACAAACTTGAAATTGTATTCATTAAGATAGAATGAAGTGCTGTAGTTGATATTATCAACTTCAACATAAGTAATACGATCAGCTTTCGCATTTTGAATAAAATCATTAATCATGTAGTTGATTACAAAGATTGTAGAATCTCCATCAATATTGTCGTTTTTGTCTCCATTCATTCGGTCATGATTGCCACCAATACCGCGATATGTGACATTAAAGTCTTTTGAAAGATTAACAATAAAGTTTCGAATCAACTCATATGCTTTGACAATTTGCATTGCTAGTGGAAATTCTGCTTCGTGGGCTTGATTGACTTTACGCATGGATACATGTTCAGTCATATCACCCATGCACACAACATTGATTTCTGTAATATCTTCATCACGCGCAATCTTCTTGACGCGAGAAAGATACTTCTTCACACGTTTCTGAGCGATCTCATAATTAAAGTTGTTGCCTTTTACATTATCTACTGTTGCCCCAATATGCCAATCAGACAACATTACCACCATTTTTCCTTCATCAACAATCGGGAGCCTTTCTTGATAAACAAAACTTGGAATAACCTCGTTAAGTTCTTTCAACAATGTATTATGAACCTGTTCGGCAATCACACCAAATAAAGTTAATTCACGCTTCAACTTGCCAAGCTTCAAGCTTTCCATCTGCACCTCACGTTTGGTGTAGTACATCTCCCCTACTGCTTCTTTAATAGAACTCAGTTTGGAATCCGCAACAAGATCAGCTTGCTTTACACGAGTGTCGATTGTCCCATTGTCAGTCTGAAATTTCTTAATCATTTGACGATAGTTTTCAGACACTTCGCTATCTTCAAAATTTTCTTTCCTCATTAGACGTTCATGCTCTGTCCAGTTACAACGATATGAAGGTGATGCCATTTGAAGTTCTCTTTTGATTTTTGTAGCAGTATCAAGATGCTCTTGACTAACTGTTACTATTTCACCTTCTTTATTGGTGTATGATCTCATCTTATTCACCTTCCAGCTTGTCTTTCATGCTGGCAGTGATAGACATCTCTTTCCCATTGTACTCATTAAGGATTTCAGCAAGATCATGAACAACCTCTTCTCCAGTCTCAGCATCCAACACCTCAACAACCTTCATATCTTCAAGATTTAAATAACCTTTAACTGCGTGACTAAGTGTACGTGTAGATTTTGGTTCTTTCGCCATATTGAACATCTCCTTTTATCTCATGTATGAAACTATTTCATATTAATTCATATATTTTCGTAGTTTACAGTAATGTACGATACATTTTTAAACAGTTTCGTTCAATTTCTTACCTATCTCTAATCCCATGCTGTATCCATGCTTATAGCCTTCGTTGTAGATTTCTGCGTGTTTTGCTTTCTCCGCATCTCTAATGTGCTTTGGCTTTTTACGATCCTTCCTAACTTTTTCCTTCATAAAAGAAGTCACCTCCATGAATTTAAAAATCCTTATACAACAAAAAGGGCAAGTCACCCTATGAAAAGTGACTTGCCCTTTTTGAAATTTATTAAGCCTTGACTGCGTTTTTGAGAGTTGCTTTAACACTTGCATTAACTTTGCGTGTAGCTTCTTTAGCCAGTGTTTCACCAGTCTGTGGATTACGTACTGTACGTGCGGAAACTGGAGTTACTTTGAAAGATACGATACCATTGAAGTCCAAAGACTCATAGTCTTCAAGTGTTGGAACTACTTTCAAGATGTGATCCAATACCGAGTTAACTGTTTCACCTGCGGATTTAATTGTTACACCATGTACCTCTGCATACGAACGAATAAATTGATCTTTTTTCATTTTAAAACATCTCCTTTTATCTCTTATATTATTTTGAGTTCCATTAAACCTATACTTTCTTTGGCTTCCTTTCACTCCTACATAACTAATAATGTTTTGCACCAGACATTTTATGCTTTTTTGGCAACCACATCATTTTGGTACTTTTCTTTCCTACATTTTTTGCATACATTCCTTAAACCTGACTTCGATCTCTTGTTTGGGTTGAAGTATTTCTTCGTTAGTAGATAATTCACTTTGCAACAGTTACAAGTTTTATACTCACCTCGAATGGCGTATGTATATACCCAATCTTCTCGTTGTTGCTTATATGTTTCTACAATCATGTTTGGGATCGTTTCTCTTGTCATCTTACTAAGTCTAGGCTTTGTCATCTTAAGATCGTACTTCTCAATTAAACCTTCTATCATTTCGTCATGCGATCTTCCTTCTACCTTCCACACAAAAATATCCTTCATATATCCTGTAATATCCGACTTCTCAACTAAATCTTCAAAGGCTAAGATGATAATCTTCATATACCCAAAGGTATCATCGTAAGATGTTTCTTTGAGATCGGCGTAATCTTCAACTAGGACTCTAATGATCTCTGGGTCGTCAAATCTAATGAATGACAATTGGTTGAAATCTGGCTCAGACTTGCAGATGCTCTGGAATCTAATATATCCTTTCAAATCGTTCTTCATTGCAATCTCATCTTTTTGGATATCAGTTCTGATCCACTTAAGCTTTTTAACTTCTGTTAAAGTCATTTTGTTGCCATTTGTATCTTGACCAGATTTGATCATCTCTGTCATCTTTTCAATCGTCTTTCCTGTTTCCTCCAACTCAGGATACTCTGCTCTATCCTTATCGTTAACTTTGATCTTCGGCGTTTTGATGATTGATCTGTTTGTCTCTTTTCTAACCTCTTTGAATTTGATAACCTTCTCTATAGAAGCTTCTCTGCTGTTGTTTCTTTTTTGACGATAATCAGTAATGGTATCTTCGCTTGCGTCAAGGTCTTTCGCATATAATAGGTAACTAGCCAAACTTTCCAAGTCCTTAGCTACCCTTGTGTTCTCACTCAAAACCCCTTGTTGACTAACATGCGGATTATAATGGTTCGTATAATACTCGACTAATTCATCGTCATTTTCTTCTATGATTCTATTTACCAGACTCATTCTTTCTTCAATAGAGTCAATATTATAATTCAAGCTATCAGACATTTTCTTCATATATTGAGTCACCCCTTCGGTGTTGTTTCGTTTCTATATTTATAATTATAGTACTTTCTTGAGTTACCGCAAACTCCCCCTATACTACTTTTTTTATAAAAAAAATCCTGCTATTTTTTCAAATAGTAGGATTCATATAGTTAAGCTACCTTCAACATATCTGGCAAGAACGTCTGTCTTTCGGTGGACTTGTTAGTCTCCACAGCATGTTTAAGCGCCTTAAGTTCTATTGGCATGAACAAGTATTCAACAGCCCTTGTCATTGCTGTATAAGCCAACTGACGATTCAACAGTACATACGATGAGTAATCCATTGCGAACACAACATATCTCCATTGACTACCTTGACTCTTATGAACTGTGATCGCGTATGCCAAGTCAACTTGAGACATTTCGGATTTGGTGAGTCTGATTTCGCCAATACCCTCAAAATCGACTATTACTTCCCCTACTATCTCTCCATCTACGACTGCTGTTGAGTCAATATATTTGATAATTCCAATAGTACCATTCCAGAGTTGCTTATTGTAGTTGTTACCATTCTGAATGATCTTATCTCCTTCGATGAAGGTTACATTCTTTCTCTCAATCTTATTGAGGGGATCAACATCTTCTGGATTCTGATTAAATATCTTCTGGCAAGTTTCATTAATACTCTTAGCGCAATTCACACCTCTGGTCTTCATTGGTACGATAATTTGGAAGTCTAAGATATCTCCTTTAAACTTCTTGGCTAGGCTGATTACTCGTTTGAATACATCATCACTATTATCATATCCATATGTCCAAAGGTCTTGCAGTTCACCATGCTTACTTAACCCCATCTCCGCTGTGCCAATGAACTTTCTGCCTTCTCTTATCATGTTTGCACACGAAAGGATTCCTGATCTTTGAGCCTGTCTATGTACAATAGTCAGTTCTACCTTCGGAACCATGTTACTTGCTAGTAGATCAACCAACACATTTCCTACGCCAATAGGCTCCAATTGTGCTGTATCTCCTGTTATAATCAGCTTTGCACCGTCTTTGATCGCCCTCATTACATAGTAGAAGAGTTCTGAGTTAACCATTGACGCTTCATCTAGAATAATAATATCTTTCTGTAAGTGATTGTTTTCATCAAACGCCCATCCCATCTGAGGATTGTATCCGTAAAGCCTGTGTATAGTGTACGAGTCGAGTCCTGTCGATTCTTGAATACGTTGACTTGCCTTGCCTGAAAGTGCGCATGTGGCGTATTCTAAGCCCTCTACTGACCTCAACACCTTAACGATACCTTTAATTACTGATGTTTTACCTGTACCAGCTTTACCGTTAACAATAAGGATGTTGTGCTCAATGGCAAGATAAATAGCTTTCTTTTGTTCTTCTGTAAAGGGAAAACCCTGTTCTAACTCAACGCCTTGGATAATATCCTCAATGTCTTTAATTTGATATGCGAATTTAGCAGACAATAAACGAACAACATTGTCTTTAATTCCAGACTCGTATTTGTGATACTCTCTCAAGTAAATTAGATTATCGTCAATCGTATACTTTCTATTGACTGCTTCTTCTAGTAATGCTTCTTTAATTACCTTAATCTTTAACCCCAACAACTTAATTGACTCGTTTATTAATCGAGTTAACTTCATCCAGCAATGTCCATTACCCGACTCTTCATTTAGAATATATTCAGCACATGAAGTGATCCTATGTTTAGACTCCGGCTCCACTCCCATATTTAATGCCATCTCATCGACTTTCTTGAACCCAAACCCATCTACTTCTGTAAGGATGTAAGGATTAGTTGTGATCTTGTCAATTAAAATATCTGGTGAACCGTATTTTTCAGACAGTCTCTTAACCGCAGTATAAGGAATTCCGTATTCTCCAGATAACTTTATGATCGCTCTTTGGTATTTCTCGTTCTCAGCCACTTTGTTTTTGATGGCTTGAAGTTTAGATTCACCAATTCCTTTTACGATACTCAAGTCAACTTTATCTTCCTTGATCAAATCGACTAGATTATTGTTTGGATAAGCATTCGTGAGAGCCTTCACTTGAAATTCACTTAATATGGTTGATAAGAATACAATCTGTTCTTCTTTCGTTGAATACATTTTCATATATATCAGACCGTTAAATACCTCGTATCCTAATCCATGTTTTGGGTCTTTCTTTCTGACGACAGAAGCAATATATGTCTTGCCTATCTTTAGGTCAGGCATACCTCCCTTTAATGTTATATTGCCAAAAGAGTTTGTCTGTATCTTATCTCTGCTCTCTGTGCTTACCACATTTACTGCGAATATTCCAAAGTCATCATATTCAGCCTGTGGCCTAGGGTAAAGTCTTCGCTCTGGCGTGATCGTTACTTCAAAAGCTTCTTCTGTCATATCATACCTCCTAATTATAGTATTCTCATTATAGTACTTTCTTGAGTTCTTAACAAGTTTTTATTAACGGTATGAAATATTTTCGTATATTACATAATTGTTCAGTATTGTTTTATATAATACTGTATTTTTCTTAATATTTCATATAGTATCGTATAGTACGGAACTTTTTGTTGACACACTATTTTTCAAAGTATATTATTATCACATAACAGTTATGTGAAACGGAGATGATTTGAATGAGTAGTTTGGCAGTAGTTAATTTTGATAAAGTAGCATATACATATGATCACAAGTTTGTTTCTTACTTCGAAGAGTTCATTAGGGGGCAACGCTCTAGTAATACTGCTGATGCATATCGCACAGACATTAGACAATTTTTCAAATTTGTCTTTAACAAGGAAATCGAATATGTAACTATCGAAGATGTTAAATCTTTAACGAGTCTTGAAGCTATGAAGTATCACAATCACCTGAAAGACAAAGATTTGAAGAACGCATCTATCAAGCGTAAAGTTGAATCTGTAGGTAGCTTTCTTGACTCATTGAAAGTTGACCATCAAACAATCAATAACAATATCTTTGACAATTTAAAAATTGATAAAGTTGAACTGGATCGCAAAGGCTACGGAAACTTAGAGTGGGATGAAGCTTTTCTGTTTATCGAGTATGCTTTCATCGAACAAATGGCTGGAAATCAAATGTCTATGCTATTGAAGTTGGCATGTATCTCTTCTATTAGATTAGAAGCCCTACTCTCTCTAACTTGGGAAGATTTTAGAGTGAAAAATGAAAAGGGTGTATTCGTCAACTACATTGATATGGTCGATAAAGGCTCCAGACATGAAACACCTATTTCGGAAAAACTGTTCAATGAGTTGCAAGTTATGCTAGGAACAGAAGGGAAATTGTTCCCTAACTTGTACAAACATAAAGTTGGAAAGTATATTCAGGAGATCGTTACGTACTTCGAAATTGATCCGAAGAGAAACATTAAGTTTCATAGCTTTAAAAAATGTGGAGTAAATAGAGTACTAGATAGAACAGGAGATTTAACGAAGGCACAACTACAGGGAAAACACAAGTCTATTGTTACTACACAAACTAATTATATTGCTCTAACAGATGATTTGACGTTGAAACCATCATATACACTCGATCAAGACGTTAATGTTATTGATGTAGTTAAAGGTTTATCACATGAAGAATTAATGAGAGCAATAGTTCAATTGAGTAATAGCGCACAATATGAATTGGTTAGAATTATTGAAAAGGGGTAAGTTTAAAAAGTGGAAAACCTAAAAGTAAGGAATTTTGCACGCTTTATAATTAGTTGTTTTATATATTATATTATATATATTATAATTCTATTTATAAAGGGGGCAAAATTCCTTACTATTGGGTTTTCCACTTTTATTATAGTGCTGTAGAAAGTACCGTCTTCAATTCTGACGGCTTTTAAGACCCCTCAGATCGATTTTCAATTCACACCCTCCAACGACTAGTCTAATGTCCTCCGATCTGATCTACCCCTATCTGCGTTCGTCAGAGAGGTGGTCAGATGACTATGTACCATCGTTACAGACAGAACTCATCCAACAGAGTAAAATTTCTGGGTCTTATTGTTAAGTGTTACAGTTGTACTTTCAACTAAATTCAGTAGTTCAAGTCTTGCCATATAAGACTTTATAGTTCTCTCGCTACACCCTACCACCTTAGCAAGATCAATATTTGTGATCCTATACCCTTCAGGGAACCTGTCACACATCATACTGATGTACCCATATATATACAATCCAACATGTCCGAGTTTAATATCAGTCATTATTGTTGCGAAATCATATACATCCAACTTATGTGTATTTTGAAATGAATAGTATGTTCCAGTGTAATCTTCCCCATCAAACCTTACTAAAGCCTTAACTGGCTCCTTTATTGTCAGTCTAGGGCTATGTGTAAGCTGAAGATCAGGTATATTCTTTCTTAACTCTTTTATGAAACCAAATTCAAGCGTCCCATCATTCATGTAAAGTGCTATAGGGTAATCTGTAGTGGACTTTGTGTAATCTATCTCATCCAATAATCCATTTGATTTAGTAATATAAGAAATGGAGGATTTGTCGCTTGTGATTATGTTGATGATATTTTGTTGACTGTAATTTTTAATTTCATTTCCATATGCGGCATTTCTATATAAATAACATATTAAATAGTAATATGCATATCCAAAGCATTTGTGATTGAAGCTTTTAAAACCTGCTTGATCAAAGTCCTCAAATATTTCATTCGGCATCTGAATATTCACAGAGTCTTTAATATTCAACCACGATAATAGTGATTGTTTATCCAAATCCATTTCCCTCCCTTCAGCATTAGGTGTATATTGTACTTTCTACCGTACCTATAGTCAATCTAAAAGTAAGGAATTTTTCCATACGGTTAATTAAACTCATACAATATCGTATTACACGATATGTTATCGTAATGTTTCTTATTGTATTGTACTATATCGTAAAGTATCATGAAGAATCGTAGAGTATCGTAATATACGATACACTAACTCACAAAATTTCGTACAGTATAAGATTGTACGAAACTATTGCAAACTGCTAGAATAATGTGGTATTCTTATATATAGATAGAGAACACACAAAACTATATATAATCGAAAGGATGATCGTCAGTGGCAGAAACTACAGTTAGAAAAAGAGCACCAAGAACTCAAGCAGAACAACCAAAACAGGAGGTAGTCATACCAACCCCTCTTCCACTTGTCGAAGAGACTCCTGAGTCTACATACTGTGTACTTGCTGTCGATAATGGCGGCTGGAACATCAAAATCTTGGCTGACTACATGGATGAGCCTGTTAGCATCCTTTCCCATAAAGGATACGGAAAAGATATGGGCGTATTCTCTAATTACCCTATCCCTAACGATGGACAGTCCTACATCCTTGAAATCGACACTAAAATAATCTTTACAGGTCAGTTGATCATGAATGCTAGAGGTAAAATGAATCCATTCGTTGATGATAAGAGTGCTGACACATTTATATATTCAACACTTCTCGCATGTGCGTTGTATGGGGCTGATTATATCGACCTTGTAACCACTATCCCCTACAATCGATATAGAGAGACAGATGATGACGAAAAAATCAAAAATATTTTGCTTGGGGAACATACTATTAAAGTGAATCGTGAAGTTTACACCTTTACCATCTCCAATGTATTAGTAACCCCTGAAGGTATGATTGCCGCTAACTTCTTGAAGCCTGAAGGACTTACAAGACTTATAGATTTAGCATCTCGTACAGTTGGTTTTGCAAGTACCCTTTATATCGATGGTCAAGCGATCCCTATTCCTGACGAAAGCGGAACTATTGAGCGTGAAGGACTTAATTTTAAAGAAATTACAAGTTGGGAAGCTTACGTTTCAAATATCATGTATGACTTGCAACGTTTATGGAAGACCGATGATAGAGTAATCGCTTTTGGTGGTGGTGCTCTTGTAGAAGACCTCATTGCAGAGTTGAGGAAATACTTCCCTAAACTTGAGGTTGCTGAAGACCCAGTGTTCGTACAAGTGAGAGGTATGTTGGCGGCTGGTATCGAAATCTTCGGGCAAGAGGATGATTCAGATGAAGAAGAGTGATCGCAAAGCCAAGTGGAGAAATGTATCCATCACTTCTCACAATGTAGATGAATACCTCGAAGACTTGCGCAATGATACAAAAGGACAATTCATCAATCAAGGAGTTTCTATCAACAAAGATGATCCTTATCAAATGGGATTGTTAAGACTAGCTTTATTGGAGCCGCAATCATTTAGCGGCTTCATGAAGCAACTATTAGCAGACCATTTTTATAAAGATGATACTCCAACATTCATTCCGCAAACAATACCCTCTCCACCTCCAACAAAAGTTGAGGTTCAGCCCTCTGTTCAAGAGTTTTATGGGCATAATCACGACTTCTCTTCCATCCCTTCGTCTTCATCGGAGCAGAAGAGTCCAGTGATTGATGTTACCGAAGTGATAGAGAGCGGAGTTAAGCAAGTAGTCGAATCCGAACAACCAATTAAAAAGCCAAAACAAAGATCAGCGGCAACCAAGACAACTGCTGGCAAGAAGACAAATCCACTCTTAGCCAAGTAAAAAACATTGAAAATACCCTCTGCTTCTCTTAAGTAGAGGGTAATATTTTACTGTAATAGTTTCGTACTCTATCGTATTATACCGTATAATTTAAAACGTTTCGCATTGATTCGTATACTATCGTACTATACGACACAATATCGTTTAGTACTGTATAGTTTCGTATTGTACGGTACGAAAAATAGTTTTTTTGTTGCTATTTACACCATTTTTAGCCTGTGTTATTGTTAAAAGTGAGTAAGACGTTAAAATTTATGTAATTTTGATCGACTGATCTGACAGATCGGTTAGTTAATCCAACCATATTTGACGGTGAGGTGATCTATGTCTGCTCCCCCGTATGATGTTAGCGGCTTTCTATATAGCGGAATAAAATCCGAAATAGATAGGCTTATTTCAGTACACGAAAAGAACAAATGGGATGATTTGGATAGCACCAAATATTTAAGTCTGATTATTGCTGTAGATTGGTATGCTGAAAATTGCTTACTAGATTCTCAGCTTATTAAGGATGAATTAAAAGTTTTAAGCGATAAGATCGAAGGCTTATATTTCATTTACGATGCTCGCAAATATCATCGATTTACAATGAGAAGTCATATATCAAACAAAATAATCGAAGAATATAGTCTACTCATAGATCGCAGTGAACAATTGGAGTATGTATGGGATATTGAGTTAAATAAAATCATAAAATTTAATGGTCACTACTTAAAGATTGTGGAAATTTACGAGGGCATCAATCTGAAATATGGAAGATTTGTTGCAGAGACATTGAGTCTCGAAGAATTGATTCAATATAAGAAGAATAAGGATATAACAATAAAATAGACTGGAGGATATTAGGCAAAAAATTAACCCCCATCGTGCGCCAACACGATTGGAGGTCAGATAGGTCTTGCGGGTTCTCAGGCCCATATATAACAAAATCACACAAAACTACGTAAAGGTTATTTTAACCTTCTCGTCAGTTTCAATTTCCTATACTCATTATAGCAATTGTGTGATTCAAAATCAACTATTTTGGTTTAATTTCTTAGAAAAAATTTACTTTCGTACAATACGAAACATTTTAAATAGTACGAAACTATAAGAAATTATACAAAATAGTACGATAATTTGTTATATTCACGCTCGGAATACGTTTAATTCATATGATATTGTACGAAACAGTACGACATTTTACTGTATTTTACGATATTATTGCGTATTTTAAGCGTAAAATGATCAAAAATATCTAAAAATTCGAATAAATTGATCATTTACTGCCTATTTGATGATTTTTAAGCCTGATTACACTTATATGAGCAAAAATCGGAAGATAACAACCCAAGAGTTTGAATATTTGACTCAACTGCCCCATTATGCCACCAAATCCAATGAGGATCGCTATAAGACCATTAAAAACTCTTTACTCACCTCTATCGAAGGTGTATTCGCTGATCGCTGGTTTAACCTTAAGCTAAAGACTAGAGAAGCTATTGAATACATTACTTTCCTGTCCATCGAAAGAGGATTTCTCTATGCAAGCCCTGCCCACATCTCCGAGAAGTATGAAATAGCCAGATCAACTGTTTATGATGCCCTCAAACAGTTGCGTAATGAAGGTATTCTAGTTAAAGCCAATAGATGCTCCAAGAAGCAAAATGGTTTAGGGTGTGCTATGCATTTCTTTACTACTCATCCATATTTCGCACATATTAATGACTACTTAAATCTACAATGGAAAGCTGAAGAGAAAGCTAATCGGAAAGCTGAAAACGCTGATACCCCTTGTGTGGCAAGCGATTCAGGCGATAAAAATGACTCTACCTTATCTTTACCATTTCAAGACCTTAAAGATATAGATTTACATACTAATGTTCCTGAGATTCATTCAGAGAAAACAAATGTAATAAAATACGTTCCAAAGGAGATTAATGCATTATATGCAAACATCTTCGATTTTAGACTACGCTCTATCTGGCAAAAGGTTACTCAATCCATTAAAGCTATTAAAACAGTCGCTATGGATCGCTCTGATCTTCTCCAGATCGGAATCAAAGTATGCAGAAGAATTCATCAAATCTGGAAAGACAAGATAAATCATGACCAAGAGATGACTATTGATGAGATGTGCGCTTTTGCTTACAAAGCAACTAGAGATATGTATTATAGCGACTTAGCTAATGAGTATATGCAAAATTTCAACGCTGAAGAGAATATTGCTATTGGAGATGCTATTCGTGCCATTCCTGATCTGGAGGAAATCTATGTGAGCACTCATAGCAACTGGGATCAAAAGTCTGTCATTGATCATGTAATGCTATGTATTGAGTTGTTACATAGCGATCTGAGCGATGTTTCTATGAGCATGATTCGCAATAATTACATGAGGTATTCTGGAATTATGTCTAGCGGCTATAGCAATGCTACGATGTGCTCTTAGTGCTATAGCAGATTAGCAGGATCATTGTAGCGTCTTGATCTAGGGATCTATTATCATTATTGCCCATCATCTATCAGTTTATACATCGTGATAATGTCTAAATCATAGAGTGTATCGTTGCTCTCAGTTATTTGATAGTGTTCGTTGTGCTATGGGTACTGATATTGCGTCAGAACGCCTGTGATAGACCCCTGCTCGACTATAGGTGGAATCGGTATATAGTTGCTAGATTTACGAGAGAGCCTTATCGTAGCTACGAGAGTGTCCGTGGCTCGTAAAATGAGGTCGGAAGTCTGGATTGTAGTGATAGGGGTTCGACCACTGGTAAATTTTGTAATTTGACTGTAAACCCACCCCCACCCTTGTCAAGTCTTTTCACATAATTGATGTTATGTGTAAAGTGGTCATGTTCGGCCTGTCGTTATGTGAATTGGAATCTGTTACCAAATGAAATGTTGCACTGAGGAAACATTTTTGCTTCTAAGAAAAATTTATGTAGCATGTCAAAATATTTTTTGGATTCATGACTTTTGCGTGTAATCAAGAATGTTGCCCTAGTGCAAAACTCTTTCTTTGAGGAAAGATATTCGGGTCGGCTTGCCCTGAACACGACATGCGGGGCAGATCGTATCTACAACCAAGACCACGACCACGACCACACCTCATCACGCTTTCTATGGTACTTTCTAAGGCTCTTAGCCTTCTGCCCTTACTCTAGTATTCACTATGTCCTGAAACGCTCTTAGTATCGAATTCGACAAAATTGGACGAGAATGTCAATTCTGCTTAAATCCGAACATTATCCCTATTCTAATTGTGAACGTTCGTACAAATTTGTAGCGAAAACTTAAAGAAAAGTGTGTACTTTCTTGAGCACCTATGGTATATTATATGTAGGGGTTAGGACAACCTAACAACTCAAAGCAACAGCGTACTGTAACCATGCAACATTGTATTGTTCGGACTCACAAAATAAACAGAAAGGGGAACACAATCATGACACTTCAAAACCAAATGGAAATGCTTTATCAGCAACGTAACGAACAACGCAAACAGCAAGTTAAACGCGAACGTACTATCATCATCAAAGGCGTGGTAATCACTCCTAAAGAGATCGTAAAACTGCAACACATTAATACACTGGTAGGATAAGCAATACACGCAAGACGCTTTTGAGGGAAAGCGATAAACCATAACAAAAGGGGATAATTCAAATGATCACAAACAAATCAGCGTTCTTTAAATCAGTTAACATGGTAGCATCCAAGATGGAAGGACATAGATCCGCAAAGATGAAACTCGCATACGCGATTGTATCCGAATGCCGCATGAGTGACGTTAACACACTGTTTGACCGCAATACAATGACTACATTGGTTAAATTGGTTGTATCATCTGGCATAACAATGGAATCCGCTAAGGAACCAAAGAAAGTAGCACAACCTAAAAAGAAAAAGAAGAAGAACGCTATACGTCTTGCCAAAAAGACATATACATATAAGGCACGTACTGTAAAGCCTAAAACAGCACTAGAAGTGCCAGTATACACAGGCTTGGATTTCTTAGAAGGTACATTTACACAATCACAAATTGAAACTATGGACGCTATTATCAAATTCGAATTAAAGATGCCTACCAAAACATTTTGCGAACGCTTTGAGCATGGCATGAATGCACTGCATACAGCTACAACTATTGAAGAACTACAATACATCTTTATTGCCTTTCTAGGAACTGGGCACATTGAACGTACTATCAATAAGTTTATGACATACGGCGTAGGCTACAAAAAGCGTACTAGTGCAAAAACACTTGCTAAACACAACGTTGAAAATACGATGTCATACCAAAAAGCACCTAGTAGCGCGGGTATGATCAATGAGAATCAATTTTCTAAAGATGATGTACATCAACAATTGATAGGCGATGCAATTGATCCTAAATTGAACTTTGGTACTGAAACATTTGAATCAGTTCAAAATTACTTCTATACAGTCTATTGCAGAATCTCCAATGTGATTCAAGTATTCACGCGAAAATCTGTCAATGAAAAGAAGTCTAAAGAGGAACAAAAACAAGCACAAATGATAGAAGCTATGGAAGATAGCACAATTCAGGACGCTATACAATTAGCAGAAGAAATGGGTATTTTCTCAGACGCTGAAATGGACATCATTAGAATGAGACTTGCAGGATTCAAAAAGAATGAGATTGATACAATGGTAGGCAAACGCACTGATCGCACTTTTAATAAGTTGAAAGAACTTTACAGCCAAGCAGTATAAAAAAGATCATATAGGCGTGTGATCTCATACGCCTTCCATATAAGTATATATGAACAAACCAAACCAACATAAATGGAGGAAACAACCATGACACTAACTAAACAAACAAAATCACAAGTCCGCGCCGCTATTCGCAATAATGGAAAGTGGGAAGGTCACATCATACCTTGCAAAATGAACCCTGAAAGCGTATGGGGTGCACCTTATATCATCATTGATAGTCCCGATGAATACACCGATCTGGAGACATTCGAACAGAAAATCAATGCTTTCGAATACTACAACTGTAACAATGAAGTAGGCACATATACAGCTTTCTACACTAAAACTAAAGGGGATAACTAATCATGATTAAAAAACTAACATACGCGTTCATTCTCACAATCGCGCTATTCATAACAGCAAACAACACTCAGGCAGATGCATACACCACAACCAATGATCAAGGACATGTAACAGATGTACGCAAGATCCAACATGCATCATATAGCGAACGAGAAAATGTATTCTATGTCTATTCAGAAGAAGATACAAAAGGTACATCATGGGTTATGGACTTTAAACCATTGAAAGGCGAATCACTCAAAGAGTTTAAAAAACGTGTCATAGGCTCTTATCTGATTGTTAAGTATACGCCTAATGCAGATCCAGACCAAGAAGAATCGATCATCGGTAAATATATTTGGAAGGCAGGTAAATAATATGTATGCATCTAGACCAATGGTAGTTGGCGATATAAGACATGTAGTGACTCATATGTGGGTAGCATATAAAGGCGACAAGTCCATGAAACAATGGATACGACTCAAAGCCACACAACAAGCCATTAAAGCGAACTTTATTCCATACACAGAATACTTGCCACATACAGAATGGGAAATGGCATACGACCATGAACATAGGGAGATATGCATATACGCTGTATTGGAAGAAGATCCGCATGAAGAGATAGTCATACGAGCTAACAAAAGTGTGGAAATGTTAGGTGAAAATCTTAGAAAAGCAGGATTAACTTTAGTGGTGTCAAAAGCAAGAACAAGCGCACTGTAACAAGTGCGCTTTTCGTTTGTCCTTAAAATGTCATACAAAATATTTTCGCTTTGTGTGTGATTTTAAAGTCAAACCATATAATATAGTATGAGGGAATATATAAGGAATGGGGATAACGAGCAATGACAATTGTATATCATGGAAGCAAACAGAATTTTGACCGCTTCGACTATAAACACATGGGACTGAATGGAACCGCTGAGGGTTTCGGATTCTACTTCACTGACAGCAAACAGATTGCCAGCGGATACGCTCATGAGGGCTTTCTATATACGGTTGAATTTATAGGCACTAAGCCACTATGCTTTGACGCTAAAACCATCACAAAAGCACAATTGAGACGTTTTCTAAAGCGATTGGATGAAACAGGGCAATTCCTCGCGAACTACGGGGAAACTGAATTCGAAGGATTTAATAAAGTGTTGAATGAAGCTGTGAACAGTATATACGAATGGTCAGACGATGACGTGGAAATGATATGCGGGATATGCAACGCCTATGGTGGCAAGGAAGAACCATTGCAAGAATTGTATAAGCTGTTCGGTTATGACAGTATTGCAGTCCAAGCGGAATGGGGAACCGAGCCGCACAAAATCTATATTGCAACTGTTCATGAGTCATACAATATTGTAAATGTAGAAAAATTCAATACAGATGTGTGATTTTATAGTTAAATCATATAATATATATTGAGGGAAAGAAACATTTAAGGGGAAGGGTGGATAAATATGAACATTGTAAGTGCAAGCTTTATAAGTGGCAAGGGTAGCGTTACATACAAGGACGGAACAACTGAGAATATGACATATGAAGAATACATCATAAAGAAACGCGACTTCTCTTACACTTCTATTGCACAATTAACTAGATTTTTAGACAGCAAAAATGCCTTTTACAGTGCTGGACACAAAAGACCAATCCATACAGTGACAGTTTTACGAGATATGACAATATTTGACTTGTCCAGTCACGACATCCTTACAAAAGAGGAGCATAATAAAGTCGCAAAACTTTTAGTTAGATATCAACGTTTTTATAACTACTGCAAAGAGATTGCGCCACAATGGAAAGAAGTAGACAGAATTCACTTTGCAGACAATTCAATCGAAGCAATACAAGAAAACAAATATGGAGAACAACGCCGTGTCATGGTGACCGCTCCGCATGGTGATGCAAGCTATTGATATTATTTTGAATGGAACACACATCAAATTCAATTTGGTGTGTGTTTTTGTGCATGAATCATATAAGTATACATGAGGTGAAAGAGTGAGACTTTTCAAACTGTTCATACGTAAACCAAAACAAAAGGCTCAATACATCACAACTGAACAACTAGCAGACGCATTAAAATTTTACCTATTCAAATAGAGGGGATGATATTATGCGAAACCTTAAACAGAAAGTTGATATGTATTTTGAATTGGATGGCAATCCAAGCGGACAACTATTGTATTATGGTATGATCGGATCAATGGCATTGATCATGGTTGCAGGAACATTGAGTAATATTTTTTCAAACTAATGTGTGATTCACATAGGAACTCATATAAGTATATACGAACAAAAAACATAACGAATGGGGATATGAAAAAATGTCGAATGAAATTAAAATCTATGTTGCTAACCTTGGAAAATATAACGAAGGTCATCTTGTAGGTGAATGGTTCACATTGCCACATGATTTGGATGAAATTCGTGTTGCTATTGGTGTTGCTCATTACGATGAGAATGGCGAATTTATTCCATACGTTGAAAGTCCAGATGGTTTTACAATGTATGAAGAATGGGCAATCCATGACTACGAAGCACCTTTTGAGATCAAAGAGTATACAAGTATTGAAAAACTGAATGAAATTGCAGAAGCAATGGAGAAATTAGATGAAGACCAAATAGATGCTGTAGTTGCAATGGTAGACAATGGTGTTTCTGATGACATTTTGTCAGCAATCGAAGATTTAGATAACGTGATATACTTTCATGATTGCAAAGATATGTCAGACGTTGCCTATCAATGGTATGAACAAAATCATGATTTGGAATCAATACCAAGTGAACTAAGAAACGCAATCGATTGGGAAAGCGTTGGCGAGTCTATGGATTCTAGCGGTTCATACTATTCAATTTCCGACACTGTATATATTGAATATATAGGATAACAGATCAAAGGCCAGTGTTAACGCTGGCCTTTTCTCATACTGTTTTAGAAAAAGGCACATGAATAATTCGTGTATCTTTTTGTTTTACAGTGTGTGATTCTATCACGCATCCATATAAGTATGTATGAGGGAAATAACAACTAAAGGGGATATGAACATGGGTAGAGGGAATGCATGTGTACATGGAGATTATGAGGGTTTGTATTATGTTGATTGGGATAACTTCGATTGCGAATACGATGGTGAAATAGATTATGAGCTACGACAAGAAATGTGGGAAGATTCGCTATATCAATTTATCCATGACTTTAAGAATAAATACAAAAGTTTCTCGAAATGCAATGAATGGACAAGCAGAGAAGAAAGAGCGGTATTAGAAAATTCTCTTTTCTATATTGTTGTCGAAGATAATGAATGGAGTATGGCAATCAAACTGATTCAAAAGGAACAGGACTATTACAGCATGGGAAACATTGAGAACCTTCAAAAAGGTTTGTACCAAAAGTATCTAGAAGGCATGAAACAATGTTTATTCAATCAGTTCGAAGAGATTGGAGTATATGGCGGTGCATGGACAAGCGGAACAATTCGAAAGAATGAAGCGGCCTAAAATTTCAGGGAAAGCGTGTGATTCTACACGACAACTATATAACTATAATCAAACAAACCGAAAGAGGTATTTAAAATGGCAAAATCAGATAATGGTTTAGAGGTTAATGTAGGCGATTCTATCCAGATTGCAACTAAGACTATTGTTGTTCGTGGTGTTGTCGCCACAGTGAATTTTTGGACTGGATCAGGATGGGATATAGAGATTGATAAGGCAAACGTTTCAGGAGGATATTCACGCTGGAAACAGTGGCAAGATGGCGGCTATATCGTAAAAATTAATGATAAGTATGTGTGATACGGATAACAACTCATATAAGTATATACAAACAAAAAACTAAACATACCAAAGGGGATAACCGATAATGAATACTAAAACTAAATCTTTCCAAGACTTCCTGAATGAAAACATGAAAGCTAACAACATGGATAGTACGCTAAAAAAAATGATGTTGGCAATGCGGATCTTGGAAGCACAAGAGAAGGTTGCAGAGGAAATGGAATCAAAAGGCGACATGGTAATGGGTGCAATTATTACGACAGAATGCCCTTGCCCAAGAAAATGCGGTTCAATTCAAATAGTGGGGGAATACACAGCTTTGAAATTTATGGACACAGGTATTGAATATCTAGAGGGGAAAGTCGAAACAATTGTGCAAGCTTAAAAAAGTATGCCAACTTCGGTTGGCTACTTAATGAAACACATAAGGATGATATCCCTCATATCCCCTTTTCTTATGTGTTTCATTAAGTAGAAACTTACAGTTGCAAAAGTAGCATTCAATCGGATTCCCTCTTATACCCATATCCCCTGATTGAGTGCTACTTTTGTTGCTGTAAAGGTAGTTACAGATACAGCATGTAAATGCGTGTTGTTTCTGATGACTCATATATAAATATACAACGAGAGGATGGTTTACATGGAAATTCAAACAGGAAAATTTGAACTCATCGAAATGGATCTTTACCCTACTAGCTTCAAGGGAAATTGGAGTCAGATTGAAATTGCAGGAGTCAAAGCAATGCTAACATCGTTCCTGACTGAAGAGTTTGACGAAAAAGTAGACTCCAATAGTTTTTTTGGATTTAACTTTATAAACCATGGACATTCTGAAATGGCTGTTCAAAGTCCTGAAATTACAATCGAAAGCAATAGTCTAAAAGGATTTATGATTTTGAATAGCAATGTATTGGTTGCGCGTTGTATCGACAAACAAGGGGATAATTTGTTCTATCAAGTACTGTAAATCAATACTAATAGCCTATGAGAATATGGTATAATACTCATAGGCTTTCTTACATAAAAATAGGAAAGTGGTGCATACATATGAACTTGGAAAGCTTGCAAGAGATCATAGAGGAAAAGAGAAATAGTCTAAATAGAGTGAAAGATAATATGAATAGATTCATATCTGAATTGAATAATATTTTTGTAGATTTACCATTGGATGAAACGGATAGAAATATCTGTTTATCTGGTAGACTAAAAAACTATTCTGATCGGCTTGATGAGTTAGCATATAAATACTCATCTATTTCTACTGAACTAAACACATTAACTATGATCGAATCTCAAATGTTTGTGTGATTTTATATTGAGTTCATATAAATTAATGTGTAACAAAAAAATCAAACAGAATGGAGAACTTAACATGGAAAAGAATTACAAGTACATTAAAGCTTGGGGAATCATGATGCAATCAAACTGGGGATATGTCAATCATGAAATCGAAATTGCAAAGGCAGAAGGTGCACCTGAAAACGCAATATATAAAAGTCGTGAAGGAGAATGGCAAACGTTTGATCAGATCAAAAGAGAAGATACAAAACAAACGATAGAGGATATCATTCAATCACAAAACTTATAAATTTTGTGTGATTTTAGTTTGCTTATATATAACTATATATGAGCAAGCAATAAGTTACATAATCAACTTCGAATGGAGAATGTGAAATGACAAAACAAGAAGCAAAAACAGAAATTAAATTGTTGTCTAATGGAACACTTGCAAAGCTTACTGGATTAACAACATATAAAGAACAAGACGAAATACTGGTAGAAAAACTTGAAAAAATTGATTCGGTAGATGTATCTGGTTGTGAGAACTGGAAAGATGTTTGGGATCTGATTAAATAAATATAATGAATGGAGAATGTGAAATGACAGGTCAAGAATACTTGAAACAACCACCAAAGAAAGTGGAAACCCTTGAGGGTGAAGTAAATCTTTTTGATGATCAAATGGACATTCTCACTGACAAAGGTGAACTCTTGACGGATATTCTCTATGCTAAGTATTATCATGAATTTGGAACAAAATTGAAAATCACAATTGAGATTTTAGAGGAGGGCAAGTGATGGATGTTGTAATCATTGAAATTGAATCAGGTAAAACTATTAAAACTATCAATAAAGAACCATTGACCATGGCAGATGCGGAAAAAGTTGAAGCGGGAGCAAACATTAACTTGAATCATGATCTATATCGCGTTGATATCATTCAATCATAGGAGGTTCACATGAACGAAACAGAATCACGACTTTGCAGAATGCTTATGTTAGAAGATGTTCAATTCGTCTCTAATGACATTGTTGGAGATACATACAAAAGCGGTGACAATGAAATTTTTGTTAACCATGATACTGATTATGTGTTTTTGAATGGCTACAAGGTAGGAGAATTGTAGATCATATGTGTGTTTTCAGTGCTCTGATATATAAGTATATATGAGAGCACTGAAAAACCTACATAGAAAGAAGGTTAACTAATGGCTAAGACAAATATAACGACCTATAAAGGATTCAAGATTAGAGAACAAAAAGATAAGCACAGTGATAGGAATGTTTATTTGGTCTTCACAAAAGAAGAATGGGAGCAAGGTGCAGGTTATCGTTATGAAGAATGGGAAGCTGGCAACATGCAAGAAGCTAAGGATTTCATTGATAGTTATTAATAAACCAAACTAAGGGAGAGATTATAATGTTGAAATTTGATGATAAAAAAGTAGTAGGTACAGCGACAATTAAGAAAGAGTTGACAGAAGGAGACATCGAAAACATCATTGTTAGTTGTTTTGAAGGTGGTAGTAATTATTGGGTTGGATTGGACAATAAAGATAAACCAGAATGGGACGCTAAACCAAAAGATGAGCCAAATTCTACATGGGCGACAAAAATTATTTTGGATGGTGGAAGCATCAAGTTTTATGATCTTGAAGACGTAGAAGATGATAGTAATTGGATTTTGACTTTGGAAAAACTCATTAAGGGTTTTGAGTTGAACTATGAAAAGCGTCCTCATGATAATGATCTTGAGTGTGGAGACGCTATTACATGTGACTGCATTTTACAGTTTGCATTG
Source organism: Paenibacillus sp. SRL342 (assembly GCF_984798905.1). NCBI lineage: Bacteria > Bacillati > Bacillota > Bacilli > Caryophanales > Paenibacillaceae > Paenibacillus > Paenibacillus sp. SRL342. The sequence goes on along the minus strand of NZ_OZ481791.1, from coordinate 40,115 downwards.
TTTGGTGAAGTAGTTTACGGATAATGTGTGATTTTGAATTGCTTCCATATAATTATATGTGGGAGCAATTCATATTTACAGAGGAGGGTTATGCATGGCGAGAAGAAAAATTATCAGGGATGAGCTTGAGTTGATGGATGAACTGATTGCGGAAGCAAGATCCGATGCAGGAAGAGAGGAAATGGAAGAGGAGAAAGAATGGGCTGAAAAGAAACTCAAAGGCGAAACACATAGGTTGTCATACCTTGATCTGTCTCAAAAAGAAATGGGATATATGACATTAAGGGATAAGGATTCATACAGACCACATGAATCAAGGTTGGTTCATAGTGGATCGTGGATTATGGTGACAAACGCACCGCCTGTGGGACATGAATACAAGCCTGTGAATTGGGGAATTTATTGGGGCACACCATGTTCTGAAAGTATCAACAATGATGGGTTTGATAAGTTTGGAAGCTATAAGGTTGAAATACTTGTCAGACACAAGAGTATAAACAAAATTGAATCAGTTGGATTGTTTCCCCATGAATATATGGTGGTCAATGAAGAACTGTTTGAGGGGTTGATGGACACTAATGGATACAATCTCCATAGGATTGCGGATAGCCCAATCAAGTCAGGATTGAATCTTGATCTAATCGAGAAGGGCAGATCATTAACTGAGGATGAAAGGTCAATCATATGGAGCCTTCAAGTTGATGGACTCATTGAGTCTAAAGCTTGTGAAGAGTATTTTATGGGTAGACATACAGAAGAAGAGAACAACCATATTTGGTATATGCCAACTGAAGAATGTTTTGAATATATGGAAGATCAGTTTGGTGCGTTTAGAAATATGGGATCATGGCTGTAATGTGTGTGATTTAGGATTGTGACTATATAACTAAAGATAGAAGGGAGTTGATTGTTGTGGAAGAAGAAATGGTTGCTTGTCCTGATTGTAATGGTTCAGGTGTCTATTCGACATGGAAATGCCAACTTTGCGATGGCGAAAAGAAAATACCTATTAGCGAAGCGAAAGAGCATGTAGCAGACTGGGAAAGTTACAGGGCTATGATGCGCGGTTATGTAAACGTAGAACGATAATTAAAAAGTGGAGGATGATACATATGAAAAGAGAGTTTAAACTCGCAAAACAACTGGAATTGTCAGACTTTGAAGGACTACAAATTAATGGTGCATCGTTCGAACTAGGAAAAGGAATATACACAGGTAGGAATACAATCATCATGAACATACCTAAAGTTTTTAGATTCTCTACACAACTAGAGATTGCCGAAATTGATAATGGAGATCAATATTTGATTCTTTCTCAATTCTTGTCAAGAGGACCCGACATGTGGGAAATGGAAGAAGGATTTTCACGAATCGGATTTAAAGATCCAGAGATCAGAGAGCAAATGGAGAAGTTATGTGCCGAACTGATTGCAAGAGGATTAGCCGAATGGATTGAAATAAGAAAGCAATACTTCGATAAGAATGAAAGTCTTATCGAAGCTGGCATGAAGCTTAAAAGTGACAATGGAGAGGCTATGGAAGTGTTTCTTTGCAGGGAAGATGATGAGGAGTTGGGCTTTAAAGAGCGTCCTAAATCAGCGAATGTACGTTATACAGTGAACGAAATTGAGTATTTCCCACTCTATCAATTTAATCTTAATCAGTGGGAAATTGTATCCGAACAACAATAATGTGTGATCATCGAGTACATCTATATAACTATAGGTGTACTTTATTGATTTTATATTATAGGAGGTATTTAAAATGGATGTTAATGAGAAGCAAGAGATAATTAAAAGATTGTCAGAACCTAAGTGGTGGCTTATGCGTAGATCAAGAAGTACAGCCGATGAACTGACAATCTTAAATGAAAATGATTTCTCTACTATTGTAAGAGATATGAATCGAAAGGATGTTCTTCCAGCCACAGTTACATACGAAGGTGACAAAATTATTATTGAATACCCCATAACTAATGGGTGTAGGTTGGAGAGTTATAATGGTGATATTTACGTTGGTGCCAGAGTAGCTGTTCAAGGTTTGAATTTAGCCACAGTCACAGATAAGAACGAAGATGGCGAATTCTGTTTGGTAGATGGGCTAGATGAATTGCATTCGGAATGGCTCAGTGAAGCGGAAATAATAGAAAGAATCATGTTTATTTAAATGCTATAATGAGAAGATAATAGGAGAGGTTGAATAAAATGAACATTAAATTAGATGAGACAGTTGAACAAATGATTGAAAGTCTCAAAGAGAAAGCGGAACAACATGATGTCAATATTGAAGATATTCGAAAACTGTTTAAGGATCATAAGATAAACTCACTTGACGACCTTTTCAAAGATGGCGGCGAGGTTCGTTGTGAACATTTTGGAGATTTTTCAATTGATTATGCCTTGCAATTTGGCAAACTTGAAAGCAAGTCGTTCGATGTGGCACGTTGGAAGGCGCTTGAAAAGGCGATGAATGAATTTTAAATTAAATGTGTGATTTGATCTTGCATCTATATAATTATAGGTGCAAGCGATTAGTTACATATGAAGTGAAAGGATGAATAAGGTGACTGAAAAATATATACCCAAAAACATCAAAGAATTTTATACGTACATGGAAACATACGTAGCAGGAGCCACACAGGAGATCCCATGCGGCTTTGAAATCAGTTTCTTCAAACATAACACAGAAGATGGATTCTATGTTGCCACAGAGCCTAAAACTGCAATGGTGGAATACAAAGAGAGATTGCACGATGATTACTATTTGCGACAATGGATGGCTAGTTACCATAATACCTTCACTCATTCACCTTATGAGGTTGAACGAAGGTTGAAGAGGAATGGATTAAATATGAATGGAGAGAGGATTCAATGCTAGCATTTAAACGAAAGTATCAGGTTAATATGATTGGTTATGCCTTAAAGATCGGAGATCATACAACTGATGAAAATGGAAACCCACTTTTAGTAGTTGGTATTACTTCTGTTAGTGTTGAAGGTGAGCATATGATTATTGAAGGCTATGGTGTTAAAAGAGATTATTGAGGAGGTATATATGTGAAAGAGGAAGTTGTAATTTGGATTATTGCTGGAACTGGAGTAATTATGTTTCTAGCATTTTTCTTTAGACTTATTTTTGATCGCTCTAAATAAAATAAACATTCTATTTACAAGTCAATAAGTTACCTGTACTAAGGGTTGAAGGAGGTCAAAAGATAATGGGGATTCCAGTACTCACAGAGAAACAAAGTCGCAAGGCAGTACACTATTCCGTTTTATGGCTAAAAGAAGAATTGAAAGATATTGATAAAGCCATAGAAAATGAAGCTGATGAAACTGTAGAACAATTTCTTATTAAGCGAAAGATTGAGATTGAAAAGGATTACATTGATTTTTCAAGAATAAACGAATCAATTTAGTAAACATTCTATTTACATAAAAGGAGATTAAAAAACATGGAAAACAACAATATATTCGTAATCAAATTAGGGCCGCTTTATCAAACAAATGATCCAGCTAAACCATGGACATCCGATCCTGACGAAGCTGTTAGAATGGCATTTGATACAGCGCAAAAGGAAAAGGAAACTGACCATTTAGATATCGCTGTGCATCCATCGGAGCAGGTAACTTACACTGTAGAGTTTGGAGATGAAGGGAATACATTTAACACTCAAGACCTCAAAACCGTATTCATGATCGCAATAGACAAAGCATCAGAAGACCCAGAATTAGAGTTCACTATTCAAGTAGCAGATGTATTTTTAAATCATGATGGTTTCAGCAAAGAAGCGAAGGCATGGAAATTTTAAATTAAAATAATTCTTGTGAGACTTTCTTAATGAAAGGATTAAATAATGAATCTATTACTTAGCTTGCTGATAGTATCAACATGTTTCATTATTGCAAATATGATAGTAAAGTTTAAACATGAGAGTAAATAAAATGCGAATTCTATTTACATTTGAGTGTGAAATATTCAATGAATTACAGGGGTGATGAAATGGTTAAATTTAAAGTTACTGGAATGAACGATGATCTAAAACAGGTGGTAAGTCTTCTAGTCAATGAGAACATTTCCTTTCAGTATGATGGAGAAAATGAAATCGTTGCTGATAATCATTTATCGCAAAGAGGGCTTGATCTTGTAGAAAAATTGGGTGAGTATTTGCCGCGAGTCAAAGCAGTTAAAATCGAACCAAGACCTAACAAGAATAAAGAATAATGATGTGCGATTTTCTCACTTCCCTGTATAATTACATATAGGGGAGTTATATTGTATTGGAGGTATAGCTGTGAATATCAAGCAAGCAAATACAAGATTCGACAAACTTGAAGAAATGATCAAAGATATGCTTGGTAAATTGCCATCGGATTTGATTCAAGAAGCATACCAGAAGGCTGATTCCCTCATGGAAGATATGGAGGAAAAGATCGACCAATACGAAAGTAGTAGTCGTGAATTGACCGAGATTCAAGAGGATACATTGGATAGATTCCAATCTTCAATCGAGGGTGTAAAAAATATCACTTCCATACTTGAAGCATTGAATGACGCTGTAGAAGAGATGAAGAACTTGGAATCCAATATAGAAGATGTGAAATCAACTATATAAAAATGTGTGATTTTCACCCTCTCATGTATAACTATATGTGGAGGGTGAAAATATTTTGAGGTGACATCCATGATCTTGCATATTGAAAAGGTGTGTTCCCAACTCAGAATCGACATAAATAAATTCAGAAGAGGTGAAAGTCAAATGAAAAACATAGTTATTAGCTATGACAAAACAAACAAGGTGCTTGAACTGTTTGATCCAGAGAGAAAGCAATACTTAGAAGCAGAAGATGTCGAACAACTTATTGGGATGGTGTCAAGCTGGATCATGATGAAGATCAGATTGATATAAACATCCCTGAACAATATGTTATACAGATGTGGAACCCTGTATCTGGAGCATATACGAACATGGCGACATGCCAAAGTAATACTGTGGACTATGTGTTTGATGGATTGATTCGTGCATTCCCTAAAGATGATATGCGTGTGCTGAGGTCATCTGATTTGACTAAGTATAAAGTTTATAAACCTACAATTATTTAGGAGGGTTAAATGTGTCATATTACGATAAGCCTGAAGTAAGATATGTAGATAGATTCTTTGGCAGTGAAGTTAATACAAGTGGCAGTTTCTATCAAACTGATTTTTGCAAAGAACTCCTAAAGAGAAATGGGTCGTATTTTCCGAAGTTGTACAAATTCAACAGCAGATTTGATGTATCTATCTATATCTCTGATGAAGAAGCGTTGCAAATGATCGAAGATATGATATCGAAAGAAGATGCAGATGGATTGAATGATTACCTGTACTCCCTGCTAGTCGAAGTAGTTGGCATGAATAATCTGCTTAATAAAGTTGATGCTAAGATTGAGGAAGAACGTAAAGAAGGTTTTAGAGAAGGACAAATTAAGTTGAGATCGGATATGAGAAAATTATTGGGTGTTTATTAAAACTATGGACAAACAGCGAAGAAGATCAGGATGACATATAAAGATAAAAATGGAATTATAGTTGAAGCAGGAATGAAATTACAAAATGATGATGGTGAAGTTAAAACTGTATACGCTTGTGGTGACGATGATCTAGGGTTCAACGCATCAAACGAAGATTTTCTAAGATTATATCCAGATCATGCTAGACAATATTATCCCCTATATCAATTTAATATGAGCGAATGGACAATCATTAAGGCATAAGAGAGGAAGGATAATATGGATAAAAAATTGAGGGTGTCGCACTACCCACAAATACCTTGCAAGGCATTTATAGTTGAAGTAAAAAGCTTAGAGGAAGCAAAGACTATCAGTGATGTACTGGCTGACTATGACTTGTTTCAGTATCATAATAGAATAAAACCAGATTACGCAAACGCTACAGTGGTTCAGCAATGGGATACAGAAGAGAATGATTGGTTGGATTGGTATGATGAAGAGACAGGAATTAATGACTTAGATGATTACTTTAAACATCTTGAAACCAATTAAAATTGAGTTCTATTAAGAAGTGGGGGAATGAAAGATGAAGTTAACGAAAAAACAATTAGAAAAGATTTGGAAACAACTAGATGGTGCTAATGAAGCGTTAGAAAGACTTGATGAAGGTGGGGTCGATCATAATATTGACTCTACAGCCATTGTTAGCTTAAAAAATAAAGTTGAGGAAATGATTGATAGTAAAAAAAGAAAGTCACAATAAAATATGACTGACTTCTATTTGCATCAGAATATTTTAAATTAAGGCGTGTGATTCACGCCTTTTGTTGTATAATCATTATGTGGTTTGAATGCGCGCCATCTAATAAAGGTGGCACAAATTGAGAACACAATAAATTAAATCACATCTGGAGGTTTTACAATTTGGGAGATTTGGTATATCTGAACAATGAAGAATCTATTGCAATAAAGCATATGGTAGAAGGAATGCGAGCGAATGATTTAACAAAGGATGTTGACTTTAATGTTGTTTCTTATCTCATCCTAGACAACAACTATAACTTGCATTCTCTTGGAGGTTATTTAAATAAAAGGTCGAATAAAATTTTGTCGAATGTTGTAGGAGGTCTGCCAGTCTTTGTTTCTAGTATCTTAGCTGGAAAAGATATTGTTGGTTTTGGCGAGACAGTCTATCCTGAAGTAGACAATCTAGTGTTCTATAAAATGGACGAAGAGATTGATATCGATCTAGCAACTGAGGTTGGACTTGGAGTAGTTCAACATAAAGGCGAACATTGGCTTTATTACCCTAATGCAACAGGAGATAGCTTAGATGCAGTGGCAGAAATGTTGCGCATTAAAGTGTATTGCCAGTTGAAATACCCTGATGAAATCGACAAAAAGTTACAAGTGTCATTCGTCAAAGTACAACATATGATCGAGAGAGTATTCAAGGCAAATGTAAAAGGCAATATGAATAAACTTAAAGGAATTTTGAATCCGAGAGTATAATCTTCACATTCGTTATTTTTGTATGCTATAATTGCAAATAACAGAGCAAGGAGGTTTTACTTCGTGAACTGGACAAGTAAGGTTGCAGATAAACACCAAAAAATTCTTGGTTTTCCTTTAACTAAAGAAGTTTTTGGTGTTTATGTATTGATATTCGTAGTGAAACTGTTTTTCAGCTTAATTATGAAATAAGCACAAAATAAAGTTCGGAATAACGTGTGATTTTACATACACATCATATAATGATTAAATAAGAAACCGAGAGGGGAAAATTAAAATGGCTAAAACAGATGAAAACAAGGCTGTAACAACTGGAGCAGGGAAACCAAGAACTATGAAATCACCAGCTCAGAAAAAAGCAGAAGCAGAAGCAAAAGCTAAAAAGGTTCAAGAGAAAAAAGCTGAGGAAGAAAGATTGAAATCAGAAGCGGAAGTAAAATTATTACAAGAGCAAGAAGAGAAGAGGTTGGCTGAGGAAGAAGAAAGTAAAAACATTGACGAACAACCTGATGGAAGCAGACATGAAAGCGACGACGAATTTGATAAAGGTCATCGTGATGGTATCTCGCCAGATGACGAAGATGGTAAAGAAGGTCAAATGATAATCGAAGACAATGGAAGCCTTTCTACGCAAGATGGGAGTTTGGATGGTGATCAAAACCCAGACAATAATTCCGAAGATGGACAAAACGACGATAAGCCCAAATGGTCTCGTGAAACAAGAATTAAAAAGTCAACAATACAAGTGTCAATTAGAAACCTTTATAAAGAATGGAAGAAAGACCAAGAGATAAAAGCGGCGGTTGAAAAGGCGAAAAAAGAAGCTGAGGAGAAAGATGAAGAATGGATACCTGTTGAGGATGAAACAACTCTTCGGTTTGACTTAGCAATTCAACGTAATGCGGCTTGGAACCTATATCAAAAGAGTGACCTTATTCATTCAGCAATCTATGGACACTACATCCCACCAATCTTGATCATGGATTCAAATGATAATAAGAAGTGGTTCCTTGATGGACAACAGCGTACCAACGCATTTATGACATACATTGCAGGTATGTGGGCATTGAGCAAAAAGACTAAGCCAGTGCATGGATATACAATTGCAGGTAGCAAATTCCAAGACTTGCCTGAAGAAATGCAGGATGAAATTTTAGATGAAACTTTAACTTTAGTCGAGATGAAGAACATGACTATACAAGAGAGAGATGACTCTTTCCTTAAACAAAACAGTGGAACACCATTGTCGAAAATTGAAATGATCAGAGCAATGTACAGTGAAATGATTGAACCCTTGGAAAAGGTTCTTAGCTTTAGATTCTTTAAAGATGACATTGAACTTTCCAAGAGTGCTAAAGATAAGTTTGATGATTTACAAATCCTCTTGCAGACACTTATGTTGCTTGAAGAGGGCAAGGATGGTATCAAAGGGTTTGGATCAACCTATATTGAGCAGTATGTCTTGAAGCTGAAAGAAGAGGGCAGAACCATTTCTGACGAAATGATGGTCAAACTTGAATCATTGTGTGAATATTTAACTCTTGCACTTGAAGATTTCGAAATGCCTGAAATCAAAAAGGCATTGAAAAAGGTACATGTCCCTATTATCTTCTGGAATGCAGATAAAGCCATGAACGATAATGTTCAGCCAAATGTATTCGGAGAGTTTATAAGAAGCTTCTTGGTGACAAACTATAGCGTAGAGAGTGATTATGGTAAGACAGCGCAATCCAGCGTTCCTAAAAAGGAATATGTAATTCTGCGTATTAATGAAATGAATAAATATTTTAACAAATTAATCGACACGATCAAAGAAGCAGAGGGCGTAGAAAAAGGCATTCAAATCTTCAATGAATACTTGGCTGAAGAGAACAATATACCAGTTAAATCAGGACAAGAAGCGTCTGCATAATGTATATATCGAATGTTGGCACAGGAAGGCAAAATGGCATGTAAAATGCAACTTAGAAATACTTTTTTGGGTATTGAGTCTCATTTCGCTTAATACCCTTTGCCTTTTTCACATACATATATTATAATTAGTCGCAGACAGTGTGTGAGATTAAACAGTACTTTATTAAGAACAAGAGAAAGCACAAGGCAAAGGAAACCAAAAAACTTAGGAGAGTGCAATCAGCCATGACTACTGTGTACAATGAGAACATTAAAAGACTATACTTCGATCAACTTGAAGCAACTGAGGAAACAAAAGACGTGTACATGAGAATATTTAAAAAGTCATTTGAAAGAGAAGAACATTTAGGAAAAGATTTATATAATTTTAGTGAAGAAGAGTTTGAGTCATACTTCAGTGAAATACTTAAGCCTAAAACCAAAGAAAGTGCAAGATCAGTATGTAATGTGTTGGCAAACTATGTACAATGGGCTATGGATAATAAATATAGCAAACAATTACTTAACCCTTTAAAACGTAGACAAGAGTATTTTTACGAATTTGTTGATGAAAGAAAAACTTACATGTCATTTAAAGAAAAACAGGCAATTCTAGCCTTACTTGAAAACAGACAAGATGGAGTAATAATTGAAGGACTATGGAACGGAATTCAAGGAACCAAAGTAAGTGAGTTGGTATATCTCAACAAGAATGACATCGACAGAAAGGAGAAAACAATCAAATTAAGAAACAACAAAAGAGAAGTTTCCCGCATACTTATAAATGTGGACAACACGCTTATCGAAATGTGCATACTTGCTAATTCAGAAAAAACATACTATAAAGCTAACGGTACAATGAATGAACTAGATCATTTGAATGAAATTGAATTAATTGATTCGGATTATATCATAAAAAAATCTAAAACAGTTAAAAAATCAGATGCTCAAAATGTTGATGAAAGCGTAACTCATTATGTTATATATAATCGTATAGATATGATTAAAAATCTTGAAGAGTTTGAAGAGTATCGTGAAGCATTAACTTCTAAGAACATAGTTCGTAGTGGAATGATCTATAATGCTTTAAAGCTTTATAAAAGAGATGGAGAACTTGAAAGAAAGCAAATAGAGGAAATTTGCACTATGTACAACATGAAGTACAAATGGGCTTTGCGTGACTTTTTGAATGTTGATATGCTTAAAGAATTGTATCCAGAAGAGATGTAAAAATGTAACAAAAATAAGGGTGGTGGAAGTGTGGATATCACCATCACTTAGCCATAACACCCCTTCATATAACAACACATTTGTTACATATTGCTTATATCATCTATGCTTACAACATTAAAGACAAACATCATGATCAGTAGCGCACATATGATCAAAAACAATAACAATACAAAAGCTAACCTTGTATACCATCTAACACTAGCAATTGAAATTTTCTGAACACCTTTGTTGGCGATGCGTAAAGCTATAATTAAATCAAATCGTTCAAATAAATTAGTTGGGTATTTAAAATCGTACTGAATAATTTCTTTATGCTGGCTCCTTAAAAAGACCAGCTTTTTCAGTTTATCTGACAAATAAAAATGTGGTCTAAATAAATACGTAATCCTTAATTGTCCAAGCATATATCCTAGTAGGAGTGTGAGAATAACCATGAAGAAATCTTCAATGCGCACAGCGGATTCATAGCCAAAGAGTTGCACTAATTTTGAGATAAGTTGTTTCTCTAAGTTGAAAATAGACATGTTGTATTATTATCCCCTTATTCGTCTAAATTGTTTCTCTTTAAGAAATTTTGGTAAACATCATATACTTCATCATACAATTCATTGCGCATATCTTCATCTTTAATTTTCTTAGAGAGTTCGCCTAACAGTTCTTTTAGTCCATCGTGTTTTCTGATTAGGAGTGCTACATTGGATCTGATTGAAGGGGGAATCTTGTCTAATGTCTGAAAAAGTATGTACTCATCGATTTCTAAGATTTCCGATAGTTTTACAATTACTTTATCACTAGGAGACTTTATGCCACGTTCAACCAGAGAAATGAAATTCAGTGTAACACCACAATGTTTTGCAACTGTTTTTAGCGACATTTTTCTTTGTTTTCGCTTACTACTGACGAGTTTCCCGAATTGTATCTTATTGTTGTCGTCAGATACTTGGTCAGTACTCAAGTGGACACCTCCATAGAACTTTATTTTACCATAAACGCAACCTTTTGTAATATATGTGCGTATTATTAAGTGACAAGTTGATGTGAAATGGGACTGGTAATATTTGTCCGTTGTAATTCCCAATGGCAAATTATATCATTTAAGTGATCATGTTTACAAATTAAACCTTTGGTTTAATTTAATATGAATACTTAAACGTTACCCGTCTTATTTATTCGTGTTTAATTAAGTGTTTGGCACAGTGGGAGGGCTTGTGCCAAAGCTTAAAATTTTCCAACATATTGATTGATTATACCTAAGGTTTAAGATATAATCATATAAGGCAGTGAAACCAAACGTTTGTTCCTATTTTTAACGAAAATACGAACACCATGAGAAAAATCGAGAGGATAGTGGGGAAATATGGGTAACGAAGCAAGTGACTTTTCGGAGGAATTGATGAATATGGGCTTTAAGGCCGCTCATGTTAGGCGACTCTCACCATATATTGTTGATGAGAACTCTTATCAGAGTTTCCTTAACTTCATCTATTTAAACGAGGAGTGTAGAATGTCTAAAGTGCTCTTGATACATAATTATATAGAGCATATTCAATCCCAGAAGTCTTTTAATGACTATGAGGAGTTTGTAACCAAATTTGAATCTTCTGAAACAGAAAACGCAAAAGAGATGCTGATTCAAGAACTTTTGGCGATAGAGACTGCGCCAGAAGTACTCAAAAAAGTAGCAAGTAAGTTTGTTAAAGGTGACTTAAATAGCCTTTATGAAAAAGTTGTAGAAACACGAAATATGTACAATCCTGCCGAAATTTTGGTTTTGCTGGACATGATAACCGATTGACAACTAGACAAAAGATTTGATCTGGAGGTGTACTGATATAAGAATAGATGACACATGATGTTCAAGTCGGATTATTTCCGACAATTTCCTGCTAACATTCAGCGACATGTATAACACATAAAACATTGCAAGATAACAACCTCAATGTCGAGTCGGTTGAACACAACCGGAACGACATTAAATTTTATTAAGCACTAAAGAAAGTATTGACATTGGATCTGAGGGATGATAAGATGAGTAAGTAAACAAGAGACACCAAACACCATGATCATCAAAATAAGATGATCGAGAGGAAACACCATAAGCTTGGAAGACAAGCTATACCTCTCTGAACATGAGAGCAAAAACATGTGAAGAACATGTGGATGTAATCAAAATTCAGAGGAGATGTTCGAAAAATGAGTAAAGTAGCATTGGAGCAAACAAAGGGCAAGATTAAATTGGTAGGACGAGTAAAAGGTATTGGAAACGAAAACTCTAGTCGAGAAGGTTTCACTGGAAGTGAAAAAGAATACAAATCGCTTCAATTCTTTCTTGAAACATCTTCTACAAATCAAGTTCGTGTGGAGCTGTTCGGAATGGTTAAAGATGAAGTCCATGCGTATTCAAATAAAGACAAAAAGACTAAGAAGATTCCGTGGAAGAACCGCAAAGGTGATTTCGGCACTTATAAAGTAATGGGCACTGGTTGCTACCTTGAAGTTGATCCTTCTGATTCTAGCAAAAAGCTGAAACAAATCTTGCCTGAGTTTGACGCTGTGTCTTACATCAAGGAACATGTAAAAGATGGTGACTTCGTTCGTATCAATGGTGAAGTTGATTATCAAGAGTATGTTGACAAAAATGGCAAGACACAAAAATCCAAGAAGTTTACTATCAAGTCAATCACTAAGATTGATGATAAAATCGACTTCGGAGCAGAAGACTTCAAAGAGGAGTCCAAGTTCGAACAAGAAATTATCATCAACGATCTGATGATGGATGATGAAACTAATCGTTTAGTAGTGAATGCGAAAATTATCAAATACAAAGGTGAAGTAGTTGATACGGACTTTACTGTAGACTCAACTAAATACCCTAAGCTTGTTGCCAATATGACGAAGCGTTTTGGATTCGGTGATTTCATTAAGGTTTATGGATTGATCCTGAACACTGTAGTAGTCAACACAGAAGAAGCCGTAGAGGTGGAAACTGAGTTTGAAGACTGGGGTGGAGATGAAGAAATTCAGGGTGAGTTCGAAAATAACTACATGGAAAACACCATCCAAGAACTACAAATCATTTCCGTAGATTCTAGCACTTACAATCCTAGCAAGTACAATGAAGAGGATTTGCTGAGTGAAGATGAAGATGCTTTCAACGGAGATGTAAAGGATTCTAAGAAACCTGCTGATGATGGCGATGATCTCGAAGAAGACGAAGACGAAGACGACCTTCCTTTCGCATAACTTTCACTGACACTATGTCTAAGTGCTCAAGAAAGTACCGAGGGGAAGAGTTGAAAAGCCTTTCCCCTTTGGTGCTCAATAAAAACCAAAACCAAAGGGGTAATGTATAAATGAGTTTTCTTGATAAAATCAAACCAAACAAACCAGTAGCAGGACTTGAAGGATATTTTGTAACGCTGTTGTCTAAATCAAAATTTGGTAAAACAACATTCGTATATGATCTGGTAGATGCTTATTATGAAGGAGACTTCAGTAAAGCGATTCTACTTGCGGCTGAGATCGGATACAAGACATTGGATGGCATTCACGCACTACCGATTACAAACTTCAACAAAACGAAAGACGAGGAAAAAGAAGAGGGCAACTACGGTTTCATTGAAGTTGTTGACGATCTGATCGCGAACAAAAAAGAGCATGGTTATCGTATGGTAATCATCGACACTATTACAGCACTTGAGCGTTTGGCTACCAAGTATATGTTGAATGTAGAATCTATCAAGGCTAAGAAACGTTATACGGACATTAGTGACATTCCATATGGTGGAGGATATACCAAACTTGCAGAAGTATTGTACACACAGATTGAACGCCTTAAATTCGCAGGGTTTGCCGTATGGGTAATCGGTCATGAGAAGACTAAGACGGTAACGCTGAAAGACGGATCTGAGTATAACCTGACTACGCTGAACTGTCAAGGTAAAACTATCGATATCATTGAACGTGAAGCTGATATGATCATCTATGGCGACTTGATCAAAAAGGTAGTGAATGGAGATATGAGTGAAACACGTCAATTGAGATTCCGTTCTGACGGTAACATCATCTGTGGATCACGATTCCGTAGCATGCCTGACTCTATCGATCTGGATGTAAATCTCTTCTTGGAAACCTTTAGAGAAGCGGTGCTTGCATCGTTTAACGGTGATGAGAAGGCTGTAGTCAAAGCTGAGAAAGAGCAAGAAGAGGTGCGTGAAGCCCTTGGTAATGCTTACGTTGAAAAAGAAACAGAAGAAAAAGGCGAAGAAGATATGATCAAAGAAATTGATGGTCTTGTAGGTAAGATGGATGCAGAGCAACAAAAGGTTTTGAAAGCACAGCTTAAAGATGCAAATGGCTCCATTAATTACAAAAAGTACGATGATGTAGAGAAATTGCAACGTGCTCTTGAAATTGCAACTGAAATTGCTTCTTCATAAGAACTAAAGAAAGTACTATAATATCATGGAGGGCTTAGGCCCTCCTACGGTACATAATAACATTTAGGGAGATGAATAAATGATAAAAAGGATTATCGCGAAGTTCAATAAGCCAAAAGTAAAAGTAACAATGAGTAACGAGGATCTTGTCAGTCATCTGAGTGATAAAGCCGTAGGGTTATTCGATCATATCAAAGTGGCGAGTTCTGAACTCGATAAGATCAACAGTGAACTACATCGAGTAGCCAACGAAGAAGCGTTGAATCTGGAGAAAGAGTTTGAAGCGCACGAAGCCAGAGTTGATAGGATCACAAGGAATAAAGAAAAGGCTGTAAACGAGATTCGCATGAACAACAAAGTTAAAGAAAAACTAGCGGATTTCATTCGCTAATGTTCTTCGCAGAAGAAGCGAAATTACTTGTTGCTGGATTTATTGCAGGAATACTAGTTGGCGTGATAGTGACGATTCATATTACACAAGGAATGTGGTGATTTATTGAATGTAGCATTTATGGCAGTTAAAGACGATGGAGAGTTGTTTGGTGGCAAAGGTAGCCCAACTACTGAAGCTGGTCGAGGAACGCAAGTAGCGTATCGTAAAATGCAATATCTGAATTCAGCTATGACAAATGCCAAAGTCGATAAGAAAGAGTATACGTTCATCAAGATAACATTTGATGGCGAATCGATGTCAACCAAAACTGAAATTATTTCAAAATCAAAAAACATATAACAGGGAGCGATTTTATAATGACAACATATACAAGAGAAGACAGTTTGCAGGATCAATATCCACACTTCAGCGATGCAATTAAAGAAAGATTTGCTGAACATTCCGATCTTCCTCTTTTCACTACAGGTGCAGATGGATTGTTTGAAGCATATTTGAGCGGACTGCCAGAACACGCACGTCAACATTACAATTGTAATTGTTGCCGCAACTTTATTAATCGCTTTGGTGGCCTTGTATCAATTAACAGTAAAGGCGAATTGTCTTCTGCTATGTGGGATGAAGCAGAGGTTCCAGCTAAGTTTGTAGAGTCAGTAAAAGCAATGAAACGAATCGTTTTGAACTCTAGAGTAACTGGACTATTCGTTTCAAGCGAACGTACTCTTGGCACACCTACTTCTAATGGATGGGATCATATGTCTGTTAAGCTTCCTGCAAACAAGGTGCATAATTCTCGTTTGAAAACTGCTGGGCAAGAGATGGCTGAAAAGAAAGAAGATTATCGTATTCTGATTGCTGGATTGCGAGAGTTCCCTGAAGATGCAGTACAGACAGCAGTGAACCTTCTTGAGTCTGAATCTATGTATCGTTCTGATCGTGTTCTAGGAGTTGCTAAATTCCTGAAAGAACTCCATGCGAAACGTTTGGATACTACTAATAGTCGTAATCGGGACAACATTACATGGCTTGCTGTAGCAACTGCACCATCTGGATTCTGTCATGTTAAGAGTTCTATGATCGGTACATTGCTTGAAGATATCGTATCTGGTTTTAACTTTGACGCTATCTCTCGTAGATTTGCAGAGAAAATGAATCCAGCCAACTACATGCGCTCTCAATCTGCACCAACACAAGGTAACATCCAGCAAGCAGAGAAGATCGTAGCACAACTTGGTATCGCTGATTCATTGCGCCGTAGATATGCACGTTATGAAGAGATTCCAACGTTCTTATGGCAAGACAAAGGTGCAATTGCTCCTAAAGTAGAAGCTAAAAAATCTGGTGGAGTATTTAGTGGGATCACACCAAAAGGAATTCAAGCTGATTCTGTTGCAAGTAACTTGAATCTCCCAACAACAGTAATGACATGGGATAAATTCCAACGTACATTGCTTCCTACAGCAGATGTGGTTGAAGTGCTCACTGACAATGCGAACAAATTCATGGCTTTGGTTACTGCCGCTGATGAATCTGCACCAAATATCCTTCAATGGGATAACACAGTTAGCTGGTACTACCATGGAGGTATTGATTCTGAGATCAAACGCCGTGTTGAAACTGCTGGAGGTCAATATGAAAACAATGAGATTCGTTGTTCATTGATCTGGGAGAATTATACTGACCTTGACTTGCATTGCATCACTCCTAATGGGCGACACATTTTCTACGGTAGTAAGCGTGAAAATGGTGGATGGTTGGACATTGATATGAACGCAGGTGGCAGATCATCTCAAACACCAATTGAGAATATTCGTTGGGGCTTAGGCGAAGCACCTAATGGAAATTATAAATTCTATGTTAACAACTATAGCGAACGTGGAGATGGAAAAACTCCATTCAAAGTTGAATTAGAAATTAATGGTAAAGTATTCACTGCACAGGGTGCTTTGAGAGATGGTCAAGATGAAGTTGTGTTCACTTTTAACTATGTAAAAGGATGTACGCCAGAAATCAGAAGCGAAGGAATTGCATCATCTGATGACTCTTGGAATATCTCAACCAATAGCTTTGTGAAAGTAAAAGGTATCACTACATCTCCAAATCTTTGGAACAATGATCTTGAGCGTCTTGGTAATCATACACTCTTCATATTGGAAGACTGCAAAGACTTGTCTGAAGGTAAAGGACGTGGATTCTTTACTGAAACGTTGAAACCTGAACTTCGTGAAGCGAGGAAGACTTTGGAAGCATACACAGCAAACACACCGATTGAAGGCGTTGAAGAAGCATCTGCGAGTGGTGTGGGTTACTCCAAAGATGGAGAATGGAATCTTACGTTGAAAGTGTCTACAGGTAATTCTACACGACTCATCAAGATTGATCGTTGGGATTAATTTTAAGCAGGGGCTTGAGAAAGTCCCTGTAACTTCTCCCTTTAGCTCAGTAGGATAGAGCGACAAACTCCTAATTTGTAGGCCAGTGGTTCGAGTCCACTAGGGGAGGTTCATGGATCGTTAGTTCAGTTGGTTAGAGCATCCTGCTCATAACAGGAGAGTCGTAGGTTCGAGTCCTACACGATCCATTGCAATACATACTAATTTAAGGGAAGTGGTCACTTGGCTAAGAAGAGAATTTTGTATCCAATTGCATGGGGTGATACTTGGCAACGCCGAAAAGGTAGTTTATTAAGTTACTCTCATACCAATGCGCCTTCAAAACCAACAATCGATAAAAGTAATGAAATTGAATGGATTGACAATATTGTCTTCGAAGACACTCTTACGTTCACTGGATATGGAAGAGGAAGATCATCTGCTGTTATGAAATTCGAAGGTAGCGATGGTGCAAGTTACAATATGTTCTTGACTGACACGGAAGACCTTATAAAGTCGAAAGATATTATTGGCGGAGAGATTAAGGCGCATTGGACGTTTTGTAAACGTGGAGCCAATTTTGGAATTAAATTAGCTGAGGAGACAATAGCATGAGAAAAGTTGAATTTACTGGGTATGCTTTGTTTGATGAAAATGAATTGCAACATGGTAATAACTTCGTAGGACAAATCGAACATGAATTGTATAACGTTGATGGTGTGGTTCAATGGGAAATTGTTGAAAAGAGTAATGTTGAAGTGGATGTTGTCTATGATGAAGATCAGGATATCTGGATTGAAGCATGGAAGGCGTAGTATATTGGGCTGGATGTAACCGATGGGTTAACAGAGGTGCAAATGAATTTGAACCTATTGGAACAGCTACATCAATGCACGATTGTATGAGTTGTGACAGTATTCCACATTGCAAACTGAAGAAAGAAACGGATGTTTGGGAATGGAATGAAGAGATTGAAAGGAAGATGCATCAGGACTGGAGGGAGATGCAAGGTGGACATTCGTTGCATTAAAGAAGTAAAAGATGAAGCAGTTGGTGAGGGTTACTTTACCGAGAATAAGGTGTACTCACCATACGAAGAGTATGGGACGGAACTTATTACAAGAGACGACACTGGTCGTGATCACACTGTTGCAATTGATATGAACCAGAAATGGGAAAACGATAAGTGGTTTGCTGAACATTTTATTATATTGCAAGTGGAGGAGGGGTCAACATGGAACAATATCTAATTGATCAATATGGTGTTATTGAGGATGAAAGATATCTTAAAAGCGTAGACGACATTAAAGAATATGCTAGAGATTTAGACGATCTGTTTGATTGTGGTCAAGGCTACTCGCAAGATGAAGCAGAAGTAATTATGAAAATCGGTGATAAATTCTACGATGTTATTATTTATGCTGAGATTGGAAGTGCAAAGCAGGATCGTGGAGATCGGTTGTATTGGGTAGAAGGTATTGAAAGAGTAGAGTATAGAGAGATTGATAAGCCTGAACCGAGAGTTATTCTGACACGACATTATGAAGTGGAATTGACTGACCCTAACAAAAGATTCTTGGAAAATTTCATGAGCACGAATAACATCAAGTACACTGAGCATCTTGAAGATTGGAGTACACATGGGAACTCCTAGATATATCAATCTACTCATCCTAACTTCAGATCAAGCGGAAGCGGATGAAATTAACGGTTTTGATATAAGATCATATGGTGCATTCGAATATGTAGCTATATACGCTATTCCATTTGGTAGTAGAACGATTCATGGTAGAAGGTTTAAGAAGTTGGCTGTATCAGATAAGGTTAAAGTTGCAGAGCCGAAAAGATCAGAGTTTTTGAATTTCATTAAACAGTTTCAGAGAGAGGGATGATTTTATGTTTAAACGTGGAGATCGAATAGTTAAGGTAGATGGTAGTAGTTTCTCAAACCACGAGATGGTAGTTACTGTAGATAGAATTGATGAGTACAACGAAAATTATGTTTGGATCGAAGAGACTGACACAAGGATTTTTAAATCGCAGGTTAAGCTTGAACATGAAGGTGTGTTTGAATTTGGACAAAAAGTGGTTCCGATCTCAAAGAGCGTAGGATTGAGAGATGACAATGACTTGGAAAAATCTAATGTTTGGGCAAAAGCAAAGAATGAGGGGCAAAATTATTTATACTTCAAACATAGAGGGTTTGGCTACAATGGTGAATTTGTTGGATATTCATGCTCATATTCTATGGATGCAGGTGGAGATTTCTTCGCTTTAGATGATCTCATTCCTTATGTGGAAGAAGCTAAAGAAAGTTCCGTGTTGGAAACGATCAATATTAAAGATAATGAGATTATCAGTAAGTTTTTACAAGACAAGTTGTCAGATTATAAACGCAAACAACGGAATCTTGAAGATGAATTAGATGTTGTACAATCCAAAATCCAGCACACTCAAGATTTGCTAAAAGGTATCGAGAATGAATAAAGAAGAAATTTATAACTCAATTGTTGAGTGGGAGCAAGAAGCAGGTGAAAGTTTCTTGGATCAAGGGTTTGACTTAAATCCACTTACGTTTATGACGTGGTGTCTGGGCAAAGATTTATTGAGTTCTGATCGATATAATCATTGGGTAGTTGACTGGAACAGGAATAAACTTGAAGCAATCGATGCGAATTACTTCGTGTATAACTCATGGGATTATCATGGCGAAGTGCCATTTGCAGTTGTATCTTCTGAGGAGTGGAACGAAGAGGATCAGGAAAAAGCATATCGGATTTTAGCTGAGTTCATCTCGCAGATTGATGTTTATCAAAAGAGATTTGCAGAATATATCGAAGAATAGAGGAGATATGGTCATGGTACAGGAAGTTGAGTTGATCGTAAAAGTATTACCAACATCTTTGGAAAAATATAGTTTGGAATTATTGTTTGAAAAACATGAAGGAGATCCGAAAGTTGTTGGAATCGTACAAATTTATATTAACGATAAGCTGAAGCCGCAACCAAGATATAAAGTTGAGTTTCCAGACGGATTTATTGATTACGTAAGAATTGATAATTTTAATAAACATTTTTACTTTGACATTTAAGAAAGAAGGTTGAATATGAAAAACAGATTTCAATTGCTTGAAGAAGTATATGATGCGATTAACAACGGAAATACAAGCACAGCTTGGGAATGCTTTGATGTGTTGCAGGGAGAAGGAATTGTAGCAAACATGCATGTCGGAAAGCAGGATGAAATCGAAGGGTTCTTCGACAATGAAGTACATGTGGCAGAATGGCTTCTGGGAAGCTACATGGACATCGTTGAACGTGGAGGATGGTTTGCAATGAATAGCTTGTTGAACAGGACATCATCGTATCTTGAAAAGATTAAAAAAGATAAGCCTGAATTGTTGGCGGTGACAGTATGATGATAGATGCTGTAAGCGGTATGACACCAGAAGAACAAAAAATATCCGATCATATTGTTGAAGCGTGGAATGGATTTGTAAAACTTGAACAAACTCATCCAGACGACTTAAATGACTTTAAGAATGCACTTCATACGCTTCAAAGAATCATGGGAACTAGGACTCTTCGAAGAGATTATCCTGATTATTGGCTGACTAAATAAGAAAACAGGAGAGGGGTATTACATTGGGAGATTATACAGGTATTAGATGTAAGGTGATTATTAAGCCAGAATATCGACAAGAATTCAAATTCATCAACGATGAACTTGGTTATGATTGGGATGAGTCAAATTTAACATTCTTAAGGTTGTATGGAGATTATTCTAGAGCCTACTTTATTCCGTGTGGTAGCTTATCGTATATGCCTGACGAGTGGGAAGACATTCCTATTGTAGATGGAACACCGCAATATATAAATGGTACTCCTACTGATGGTTTTGATCGTGATTTCAATGAGGGAACAGGTTTGTGGACGTTTCAGTGTAGTTTGAAAAACTATGATTCTACGATTGAGTACTTCTTTGAAAATGTTCTTAGTGTGATTGCTGAAGAAATCATTCATCTAGAATACTATTATGAATCGTGGAAACAGAGCAAATTCTATGATCTGGTGAATGGAGAAATTGTTGTAAGTGATCGCGAAGGTATCTGTTATCAAGATTATGGTGACACCTATTATGATATCTACCCATGGTATTCATAATAGCTGTTTAAGATTAGGAGATGAAGAAATGAGAATAGTTAATCGTCAAGATTTTTTACAGATGCCAAGAGGAACCATTTACTCAAAATACAGGCCAGAGATATTTGGTGACTTGTGTATAAAAACAAATGATCCTGATCCTGATAGTAATGATTGGGTATACATTCCCTTAACAGAAGGCTTCATAAAAGATGACGTTGATGTGATTGCGGAGGAAAAGTGGGAGTTCGACCTAGATATGACAGTCAGAGATGGATATTATGAAGACGATCAACTGTTTGCTGTTTATGAAAAGCATGACATATTGAAGTTGATTGCTAGGCTATCATTCTCATTCTTGGAAACAGATATGGATTGAAGTAAATAAAATCAAAATTCTATTTACAAAGGGGAATAAGGCAATGAACGATAAAGAGTTGATCGAGAAGATCAAGCAAAATATTGTATCTCTCGATATGTCAATGATGGATGCCCCTTACTTCGGATTCAGTGGAGACAAAATCCATGGAGTAGAGATCGCAATAAGCTGTATTTTAGATGGTACAGGCATAAAAATTCAAGATTTAATTGAAGAATCTAATGATAAGAAATGGTTCCAACTGTAAATAAAACATGTGTTTTATTTACAATTGCAAGAAGAAATTAAAAATGAAGAGGAGAGTGTTAAATGATTATTTTCTTGATAATTATCGTAGGCATCGTAAGTTTCTTTTGGAAAGCATTTGTGTTTTCACATCTCTGGAATTGGTTCCCCGCTGAATTGTTCGGAGTACCAACCATTGGAATGGCAGGAGCGTTAGGGTTGTTGATAGTTATTGGTTTCTTCAAGAACCATAAGACTGATGAAGAAAAAAAGGATTATGCCAATAAAAAAGTACAAATTGAAGCACTTAGTAAATCTATCGTAATTATGTTTGCCTACTTGATTATACTTTTTTCAGGCTACATTATTCATTTGTTTATATAGGAACTAAAGAAAGTATATTAAGCATAGCGAATAGGCTATGCTTTTACTATTACAAGGGAGAGATGAAAATGATTAAATATGTATTAGAAGATGGAAACAATAGCAAGAACCTAGTTTTGGTGGATGAAGACCACAATATCAAGCAATTGATTGCAGTGATTTATGAGCCTGCGCATGCAGGGATTATCAAAAGAGGGATGAATGAATACTATCGACAATTAGGTATAGGAACTAAAGAAAGTATTGATTATATGAATGAAATGTTGTATACTGAATAAGTAGCAAAAAAAAGAGAGGATGATGTGAGTGATATTTGCTTTGATTGGACAGTCTGCATCTGGTAAATCAACGGTAGAGAGGAAACTTGCGGAGCAAGGGTATCCACGAATTATTTCTTGTACCACTCGTCCAATGCGAGATAATGAAGAGGATGGAGTGGATTATCATTTCATAGGCACTGCAACATATCATATTCTTGCGTTCCAAGGGTACTTTGCAGAGAAGGCTCAGTATCGCGATTGGCATTATGGATTATCTCTCCACGGGAAAGAAGACTATAAAGAAAAAGATTATGTTGTTGTGGTTACGATTGATGGTTACAAAGAACTTGTAGGTGCAGTAGGAGCGGAATACATTATTGGCATTCACATTAAGGTGGAAGAACCTGTACGCATTATTAGACAATTGCATCGTGGAGACGATGTTGACGAAGTGATCAGACGCATTCACACAGATAGAATTGATTTCGCAGACGCGGAAGATGTTTGCCATTTTACTGTGGAAAATGATGATATTGATATGACAGTTGAGAAGATAGATAATATTATAAAATCGTATAAGAACTAAAGAAAGTACTTAGAGGTGAGAATATGGGAGTGCGATATGTAAAATGTCAATTATGCAAAGAACCCACACCTTATGCTGAGAGAGATTCATTGGTACATGAAGAGAAGGAATATCAATCTAAAGGTGTAACTAAGATCAAAAACCTTTATTGGGACAAAGAGTGTTATCCGAAAGAATTGGAGCAACGTGAATTCTTACTTCAGGAGAAAAAAGAGAAGGACGAACTCAATGAGACGTTGCAGAAAATTTATAAGGTTAAGTACAACTTCTCTTCTAACTTCTGGTGGATGATCTCTGACCTGAGAGAAGGTACAAACCGATTCCAAAAGTTCTGGAAGAAGAAATATAAGCAGGGGATTCCATTCCCTGTGATCAGAGAAGCTTACATGATGAGCATTCAGGATATCGAGTGGGCAAGGATGAGTAAAGGATTTAAAAGCCTTAACGATGAAATGCGTTACGGTTTGATGATAATGCAAGGCAAAGTGAATGATGCTTACCGTAAAATGAAAACACGAGAGCAACAATCCAAAATCAACGTAGCTAGGGAAGAAATCCAAATCGAAGACATGAAGGAGAATCGGCAAGTGTCATTCAAGAAGAAACAACAAGATAGAGACTACAGCTATCTTCTTGGAAATGACTAAGGGGTTGATGTTTAATTGAGTTCAAAACAGTTGGCACAAGAGAGTTACAACAAGGAAGCTTTGTTGGTAGGTATACTTTGGAATAATCCAGACATGTTTGATATCTACGATGAAGCAAAGATTAACAGGAAGGTGTTTGGCAATACAGTATGGGCTTTTTATATGGGGCTTGCAAGACACCTTCATCAGAAGAATTACACAGTGTTTGATGATATTACGATACAGAGTGCTGTAAATGAGTTAAAACTGAATCAACGATTTGAGAAGTATGGTGGATATGAGATCATTGAAGAGTTGATGGTTGAAACAAAGGACTCATCAGAAAACTTTGAAGGCTACTATGACGAAGTGAAGAAGTATGCATTGCTTCGTGAATACTATCAATTGTTCGGTGACAAAGTGTTAGAATCAACTAGCGTATATGACTACAAAAAGTTGAGCAGAAATGCTATCTCAATGTACTGGAACGATAAGATTAATAACATTGACATGGAGCACAATGAAACAAGTATTGTAGCCCACAACCTTTTGGCTGATCTTGGTGGATTGATTGAGTCATTGGATATCGATCCTGACTTGGGAATGCCATTCTACAAGGGTCGTAAACTGACAGACATCATCAATGGTTGGGCAAACGGAACACTTTCTATTATCTCTGCTTTCTCTGGTAACGGTAAAACAAGCTTCATCATAGAAAAGCTATTTATGGCTTGTATCAATGAGGGTGAGAAGTTAGCTATCATTGCCAATGAGCAAGATTTAGCTCAGTACCAGAAATTGTTGCTGATCACGATTATGGGTTCAGAGATGTATGAAGTGTTCAGAGATCACTTTGGAGAAAAAGTCAGATTTAATCGTAAATCCATCAATAAAGGTAACTTCACTCCAGAGGAAAAAATGAAGTTGGAGATGGCGGTTGAGTGGATCGAAGAGAAGATTGACGACAAGAGTCTCATTAAGTTTATTCCTTTGGAAGATTACACGATGGACAACGTTGAAAAAGTGGTTAAGAAATTCACACGAAGAGGATATACTCGTTGGATCGTTGACACAGCTAAACCTTCAGAGGGTGGACGCAAAGAACGTTGGCAACAATTCGTTGAAGACTTTGACAGACTGTATAAGTTAGCACGTAAAGATGGTGGTGGGCTTAATCTAGCAATGTTTGCAACAGTTCAGGCCGCTGATACTCATGTGGGCAAATACTGGTTGAACGAACAATGTCTTGCCGATGGTAAGAAGATTAAAAACGTTGCAGACTTAGTGTGGCATATGCGTCCTGTTCATCCTCAAGAGTTCCAAGGTGGGGCATTTGAACTTGAAGTAATTAACTGGAAGCCTAAAAAGGATGATATGTTCAACAATGATGAGGGTGTTGAAGATGAACACTCATTTACAACTGACGATGGTACACAATTAATCAAACATAAAGTCACCTTAAAGCAAGGAAGAGTTTACTATTTGCTGTTCACAAGCAAGAACAGAAGAGGTCAGACTAATTTGACTGGGCTTGATGTCCTTGTGCTAGAAGTTGATTTTAATAGTAATAGGTGGAAAGAAATTGGCTTTACAAAAAATGTCAGACGTGATGACTTCATGTAAGTGCTCAAGAAAGTATTGGTGATGATTCATGAGAGATAATGATCTTCCTAAGATCAAAGAGAGGATTTACGAAGAAGACAAGGTAGAAGAAATTCTGACTGCATTGGAATGTGAACATATAAGATCAGTTGGAAGTAGATATGAAGCAATGCTACCTGACAGATTCCTCTCGTCAAATAGGCGAAGTGTACAGGTTAAGCTAACTGAATCTCTTCCAGCAAGTGTCAGAAGTAAATCTATTTCAGGAGATATATTCCTATTGGTGGGATATATCCTGTATGAAACGGAGTCTATGGATGAACTTGTAGACGTTCTATTTCAATGTAAAGCTTGGATTTGTAATCTCTTTGGTTGGCATGAGTACATTACCCATGAACAAGGAGATGACTTTTCAGAAGAAAAGAAGGACTACCTAGCATTCTTAAGGCCAACTCAAAAGGCGAGAAAACAACGTAAAAGAATGCAGATTATGCGAGACAAAGACAATATCGTTTTGGATAAGCAGACTGTATTTAGTTGGTATCGCGACATAGGTGCTCATAAGGAGTTTGTACAAGATGGTATAAGAGTCAGAACTCAAAGGTTTTTTGAGGTTATGTATGATGATACAACTGAAAGAGTAGTGTTCCCGATATATAACTCACAAGGAGAGTTGGTATCGATCAAAGGAAGATATGTTGGTGACGATGAGTGGGTTTTGGATGAAATCAAATACTTATATCTTTATAGTTTTGATAAGAGCATTGAGTTGTTCAACCTACACAGGGCATTACCGCATATCAAAGAAACAGGCGAAGTTATAGTCTTTGAATCCGAAAAATCAGTAATGAAGGCGTGGCAGTATGGATTCAGAAATGCTGTTGCTATATCGGGATCGGAGTTATCTCCAGTGCAAGCGCACATGCTTATAATGCTTGGTGCAGATATAGTGTTCGCCTTTGACAATGATATGGATCAAGATCACGTAAAGAAGCAAGCAAGGCAAATTCGCACACGAAAATGCTTCTGGATCAAAGACACACTTGGATTGCTTGACGAGAAGAGTGCGCCAATAGACAAAGGAGTGTTAACGTGGAAAAGAATGTACAACGAGTGTCGAAGCGTAATTTAAAGCTTCCAGCACTATTGATTTTGTTATCAGCGATCATGGCTGGATGTAGTCATCAGGATAAGATGGAGGAAGCGAAGATCATTCCTCCCTATTCTAATCCTCAAATAGAGAACAAACTTACAGATATGAAAACAGAGGAAGAAGCGAGACAGAAACGATTGGCAGAGATTGCAAGGAAAACGAAAGCTGAAGCTGTTGCCAAAAGAAAAGCTGAACTTGAAGCAGAGCAATTAGTTCAAGCGCAACTTAAAGCCGCAGAGAAGAAGATCAAAGAGAAAGCTAAAGCAGAGGTTTCTTCTAATAGTGGGAGTTGGGAGACATATAAACTCACTCATTACACGGCTAACTGCAAAGGATGCAGTGGAATCACTCGTACAGAAATTGATGTACGAAATACTACTGTATATCAAGGTTATCGAGTCTTGTCAGTTGATCCACGAAAGATTCCTCTTGGCTCGGTGGTTGAGATTAAGGAGGGAAGCAGAACTTACAAAGCTATCGCAATTGATACAGGTGGAGCAATCAAAGGGAATAAGCTTGATTTGCTTGTAGGTAGCTATAAAGAAGCAATACAACTGGGAAAGAAAAATATTAAATTAAGGATCGTGAGAAGCGGATGGGAAGACGCAAAAAGCAAGAAGTAGATGGTGGAATTGCTTCACATGATGAAGCAGTAATCGCATTTACTGAAAGATGCTTCAAAAATGGTCATCCAATGTGTATTGTACCTTATTTTGAAGAGGTTTGTAATATTGATGGAGTTAATTATTTATTCAATAAACAAGTTCTTGAAGATGTACTTGCCACAGGAAGAGTTATGATGACATATCAAGATGAGATTTCAGCACATCTTAGGGGTGTGCCAAATGAAACGGAGAGTGACTAAATGACTCAAACAGTAGGCGAAGTGTTAGTGAAAAAATTGAAAGACTATTATGCAAAAGTAGATGATATTTATGAAGAAATTGACGAAGTAATTTCTGACCTCAGTGGAGCAGAGATTGAATACGAAGATCATTATTACTCTATAATCGAACACATTGAAGAGGAAATTGTCTACTTATATTGTGAGGATGAGCAAGGCGAAAACTATGAAGTGGAAATTGGTCTAGATGAACTTATGCTGTGTCTAAAGAATAATAAGAACTAAAGAAAGTAGGTGTTATAAATAAATACATGGGCTAAGAATAATAAGACAAAAATAAAAGAAGATATGTTGCTTATTGATAAGATTGCAAAGATTCGTGGAATAAAGGATTTGGATGAGTGGATGAATCCACCATCCAGTGTTGCATTTTCACCATACCTGCTGAAAAACATTGATATAGCTGTCCAAAGTATAGTTAAAGCTATTCATACGGAGAAGTCAATTGTAATCGTAGCTGATATTGATACCGATGGAGTTTGTTCGACAGGAATCATGTACAATTATTTGAAAGAATTGACACACAATATCAGATACATTCATGCACAACGCAGTCAAGGTCATGGGGTTGAGATTGTGTTGGATCAGTTTACAGTTGACGATGATTTGGTTATTATCGTTGACTCATCTTCAAATTCATTGGAAGCATGTGCGGCACTCAGACATGTAGGGAAGAATGTAGTAATTATCGACCATCACCAGATCGACAGAGAGAATCCATTTGCTTATATTGTCAATTGTCAAATGGGAGATTATCCAAACAAACATCTATCTGGTAGCGCAATGTGTTATAAGGTGTGTCAAGTACTTGATGAATATCTTGATATTGAACTAGCTGATCAATTCCGTGATTTATCAGCCATTGGTATTGTTGCAGATATGATGAATATCAAGAACATGGAGAACAGGTACTTAATCCTTCAGGGGATCGATAATATTGAGAATCTTGGTGTCAAGGAGATTTTGAAGCAATCCAAGATTGACTTTAAAGAAGGAATCAATACAACAAACATAAGTTTCAAAATTGCTCCAATCATTGGCGCATGTTCTCGGTTCGATAAAATCGAGTTAGCACTTGAACTTGTTACATCTGATGATCCGAAAAGAATCAAGGCTTTGGTCAAAGAGATGATCGAGATGAATGAAAATCGTAAATCAAATCAGAAGCAATATGTTGAAAGTGCTATCGAACGTGTTGATACATCAAACAACATTATCATCTATGTTGATAACGAAATTGATTCTGGGTTCAGAGGTCTGATCGCAACGGAGTTCGTTGAAAGATTTAATAAACCTGTACTTGTACTCTCTCACTTCACATATGAGGAAGACGAGAATGGTGTCAAAGAAGAAAATAAATATATGGGCAGTGGACGTACTGTAGGTATGCTACCATTTAAGCTTTTATGTGAAGATTCGGGTCTATTCCATTTTGCTCAAGGGCATGAAGGAGCCTTCGGTGTATCGTTCTCAGAGAGCAATCTCGAAGCGATAATTTCTCACTTCAATAGCACTTTAGATAGTACAGACCTTAAAAAAGTCATCGAGTATGACCTTGAGTTGAGTGTGAGTGACATAGAAGAAATGGACATTATACAGGTGGAAAAATTCTCTAGGATTGTTGGACAAGGCTTCAAAGAACCTAAATTCTTAGTTACAGGATTAGTGGTTGAGGAAGACGAGAACAAAAGGATTGGTAAATATGCTCGTGCTGTTATGGGGAAAAACAACGACACGATCAAAATTCCTTGTGAAGATAGTTTCGCTCTTATGAAATTTAGAACACAAGACACTTACGCTAAAGACATAGAAGATCATTTCTACAATGAAGAAAACTTTGTTACTGAGGTCGATGCAATAGGAAGCCTAAACTTGAATCGATTCTATCATGGTGGGGAACGTAGATGGATCACTACGAAGCAAATCTTTTTGGAAGATTATCGGGTGGTTTGATGCTTATCATTTATGCTTCCAAGACAAAACAGGTTGAAAGATTCGTAGGGAAATTGAATATGAAGGCCATTAACATCAACGACATTGATTATGTCGTTGATGAGCTTTTTATTCTGATCACATACACCACTGGATTCGGAGAAGTTCCAAGCGAAGTAACTGAGTTTTTAAAAGTAAATGGTGATAAATTAGTCGCTGTAAGTGCTAGTGGGAATAAGAATTGGGGAGAGAATTTTGCTAGAAGTGCTAACGTAATATCACACCTGTATAGTGTACCCATCCTTCTTAAATTCGAACTACAAGGAACTCAGTCAGACACAGAAAAGTTTAAAGAGAGGGTGCATAAAATCAATGAAGTATATCGAACTAAATAATAAGATGGCAAATGATTTCAAGGAGGATTTTGACTTTGAAGCCTTACTTATTGACAAGGAAGCAGTTGTAGAGTACGAAAAAGAGGTTGACCAACTATATGTAAAATTCCCAGACATCAGGAATCGCTTGATGTTTTTGATTAACAATAACTACTATAAGGATTTTAGAGATAATTATTCGATGGAAGATTTGGTTTATCTGTATGCATATGCTTGGAGCTTTCCGATAGAGTATCAATCGTTCATGCAGATCAGTAAGTTTTATGAGGAATATGCTTTGCTGACAAATGACGAAGCGAGTATCCTCGAACATTTCCAAGATCGTGTAGCTACAGTATCTATCGAGTTGGCAAAGGGAGACGTTGAAAAGGCGGCTCGATATATCAAAGAGCAAATGTTGCAGACTGTTCAATTTGCAACACCTGTCTTCAAAAACGCTGGCCTAGCTAGAGCAGGAGAATTGGTTTCATGCTTCTTGTTAGAGGTTGACGATTCTCTCAACAGCATTTCTTATAACCATAATGCAAGCATGCAACTATCTAAAATTGGTGGTGGGGTATCTCTTAACCTTTCTAAGCTTCGTTCTCGGAAAGACCCAATTAAAGAGAAAGAGAATAGAGCATCTGGTGTAGTTCCAGTCATGAAGATGTTTGAGAACTTGTTTGGATATGTGGATCAAGAGGGTGCTAGACAAGGCGCTGGTGCAGTCTACTACCACATCATGGGTCTGGATATCGAAGAGTTCCTTGGAACAAAGAAAGAGAATGCAGATGAAAAGGTTAGGATTCAATCACTCTCCATGGGTGTTATTATCCCCGATTTATTCATGCGTAAAGCTTGGAAGGGTGAAGATATCTATCTGTTCTCTCCATACGATGTTAAGAGATACTACGGATACACACTGGATGAAGTTACTTTAACAGATGAGATGTACAATGAACTAGCATTGGACAAAAGAGTTAAGAAGAAGCTTATAAGTACACGTCATTTGCTTGATCTAATTGCTGAAATCCAATCTGAATCAGGCTATCCATTTATCTTATTTGTAGATAATGCGAACAAGGCTCACGCACTAAAAGATATTGGTTTCATCACAAAAACCAACCTTTGCACTGAAATACTTCAGCTTTCCGAAGTATCTATCATTAACGATGTGAATAATATGAAAGGTGACAATGTTTACAATCGTGATATTTCATGTGTCTTGGCTTCTGCAAATATTGAGAGAGTAATGACACTAGGTCGAATTAGAGATATGTGCCATGTTGCAATAGAAGGCTTGTCTGACATTTCAAATGGATCAAATGTCGATCAAGTTCCATCTATTGAACGCGGAAACAGAGAAATGAAATCAGTTGGACTTGGAGCAATGAATCTTGCTGGCTACTTAGCTAAAAACGGAATCAGCTACGAAGATGAAGAAGCAGTTGACTTTGTGAATGTTTACTTCATGATGACCAACTTCTATACGCTTGAGAAATCGATCTTACTTGCAAAAGAGACTGGTTCAGTGTTTAGAGACTACAAAAAATCAGAGTATGCAAAAGGTACATACTTCGATGAATATGTTTCCAAAGATATTGTCCCAGAGACAAAGAAAGTACAAGAACTATTTGAAGGAATTCACATTCCAACGAAAGAAGATTGGGCTTGGTTGAAAGAATTGTGTGCTAAGTATGGCGTATACAACAGCTATAGACAAGCAATTGCGCCAACTGGCTCCATTAGCTATCTGTCTAACAGTACAGCTTCTATTGCACCAATTACAGCGCATGTAGAGACGAGATTGCAAGGTAAAACTACTAAGTATTATCCTGCACCATTCCTATCCATAGACACATATTTCATATACAAAACTGCTTATGAAGTAGATCAGTACAAGATGATTGACGTTGTGGCGGCGGCACAAAAGCACGTTGATCAGGGGATAAGTACAACGCTATATGCAACAAGCATGACTCCTTCAAATGAGTTTGTTAAGCGGATAGTTTATGCTTGGGTAAAAAAGATGAAGACAATCTATTACACACGTACCAAAACACTGAAGATCGAAGAATGTGAATCTTGCCAAGTATAAAAATAAATAGAGAGAACACCTTGTGGATAAACTGCAAGGTGTAAGGAGGAAGAGTAATGTCTATGAAAGCTGTAAATTGGTCTACACTACCTAGTGATGATATGCATTTGAGATTTTGGAAGCAGAACAAGCTTCAACTTTGGTATCCAGAAAAATATGCACCATCCAAAGATAAAGGAGATTGGTTGAGTCTTAGTAAGGCTGAACAACGAACGTTTAACCTCAATCTTGTTAGACTCACTGGACTAGATACTGTTCAAGGAAGCAAGGGGATGAGTGCAATTGGCATTCATGAAGACAATATGTTTGCATCTGCGATCATGTCATTCATGAATATGATGGAACAAGTTCATGCTCAAAGTTACAGTAATATCTTTACTTCACTAATTGACGACAAACATGAGCGAGATGAATTGTTTGAGTGGTATGAAAATAATGAAGTGGTGCAAGAAGCGGCAAATATTATCGTAAGTTCATATATGGATTTACTCAAGCCTAACCCAACTCTAGTTGAGAAATATATGGCAAAAGTTCACTCAGTATTTTTGGAATCATTCAGTTTTTACTCTGGCTTCTACTATCCTTTGTATCTTGCTGGAACCAAGCGAATGCAAAATAGCGGAGAGATCATCACAGCGATCTTGAAAGACGAAGCAATTCATGGAGCGTTTATTGGAGTCAAAGCGCAAGAAGAATATGATTTGATGAATAAAGCAGATCAGGAATACGTTGACGCTGAAACGTATCGTGTGTTGGACAAGCTTTTCGAACTAGAAGTGAAGTTCACTCAAATGGTTTATGAGGAAGTTGGAATGGTAGATGAGGTTATTGAATTCCTGAAATACAATGCCAATAAAGCCTTGAGCAATTTGGGAAGAGAAGCTTATTTTGGAGAAGTAAATGTGAATCCAATTGTAATGAATGGTATCGATACAGCAACGAAAACTCATGACTTCTTCAGTAAAACAGGTTCATATGTAGTGTCTGTTGAGAAAGTTCCCACAACTGATGCAGATTTTGATGCTTTGGAAAGTATGCTAGGGTTTAAAATTAACTAATAGAGGATGATCATAACAATGAAAATCGTTAAATTTGTACAACCAACTTGCGCACCATGTCGTATGGTGGATGGATTGCTGAAGCACTTAGAATTGAGTGTTGATGAGACGTTGGACATCGTGGTAGATGAAAGATCATTTGCGCTTGCGAATGATCTTGGTGTTCGTAGCACTCCAACATTAATCTTGCTTGACAATGATGGCAAAGAGGTTGATCGTGTGACAGGTATGAATCAGGATGCAATCAAGGTATTGTTTGCGAAGAGGGTATAATTTGACTCAGATAATTCCAGAATAGAGCAATGGGGATTATGATTGGCTAAATATTTCCACAATAAATGGAAGAATGTTACAAAAAGACTTGATTTTTCGGTATCACCATGGTATCCTTGTGCAAGGAGTAACGCACAAGGATACCATGGTGATACGTCAATAATGGTCTGTGCTTACTGCCGAAAGCAGAAATTATCCGTAGCAGGTAACACTATCCATCGGCCAATCATAAGTTACCCCATAATAGCATATTTATTATGGAGGGAACCGAATGAAAAAGCGGGGAGGAAAACACATGAACGCAGTAATTGCTAAACCAAACAACGTAGTCCCTTTTAAGGGAAAAAACAAAAAAATGAGCGGTAAAGCCATTGTGGACTATTACAGCCAAATCAAACCATTCCATCTTCAAAGCGAGGAATATCAGAAATCCAGCCGTGACGCTTTAAGGGAAGAAGATGAGGATTGGGATTAAGGGGGATTAAAGAAAAACGATGCTAAGATATTCTGAGACGGATAACTGGAAAGATATTTGCAAGCAAATGATATTTGATGCGTGGGTTCCGTATGTGTCAGATCGTCCTTTGGATTTTTTTGTACCTTATGAACCCGCGCAAACTACATATGATGGACAACAGGTAGGGTTTCTGACGGATGTGATTGAAGACAATACAAGATTCAGCTCACATAAAATCGTGTCAGACTTAAAAAGAAGAAAAGTTGTAATCCTTTCTCGTGATGATGCATGTCAAAACATCTATAATGACGATGTGCTGGTCGCGAAGATTATTAGTATTAAAGATCATCAAAGAAGCAAGCCTTGGTATGATGCGCTGGTGAAAGGAACACATGAATGGCTTGTGCATCTTCCAGAGGAAATAACCGGAAAAGAGTCATACATTAATATGTCTCAAATCACGACTATTGGAAAGAAATTGTTGATTTCAAAATTCAATATGCTACCAAGCACTCAAATGCAAATGGTAGAAGCAAGATATATTTATGGAATTCAACTTGGTGTGATCAAAGACACTGAGGAAGATGTTGCAATGAACGAATAGGAGAGAGCGAAAATGCTCTCTCCTATTTTTTTGTTTAAATATAAGAAAACAGTAGACAAGAACTCAAGAA
The DNA here is from genome assembly GCF_984798905.1 of Paenibacillus sp. SRL342. NCBI lineage: Bacteria > Bacillati > Bacillota > Bacilli > Caryophanales > Paenibacillaceae > Paenibacillus > Paenibacillus sp. SRL342. Next base: position 5,655 of record NZ_OZ481791.1, on the reverse strand, counting down.
AGTACTATAATAAGAGAGTAAACAAAACAAACAAAGGAGTGATCAAGTGATCGCTGTAGCTTGCGGAATGGAAGACGATGGACTGAATCAAATCGGTGTGGGCTATGAACAACATAAGTTAAGACACGGACTCGAAGGAATGGTTGCAATGTCCGAGTTCGAGTACATCAACAGGGTAGTGGTGAGAAATCCACCAATTAAATTTCCACATAGGTATGGTGATGTGATTGAGCACTAAGAAAGAAAAATTTGATGTCGAAGCGTTCAAGAGTATTATTGTAAATAATGGATATGAAAAGAAAGAAGACTTCACAAGAGCAGATGTTTTAATTGGTACTATGTACATGATTGAGAAAATGGATTATGGTTTTCACATATATTATATTCACGAACCGAGTCATGTAAATGAACTCGCAGGGAAACAGGGTATTGTAACGGAAATGTACTACGATCTTCGCAATAAAATTTATTGGATAAAACGTAATAATAAAGAAGTAAAATTCAGTGTAAGGAATGTCGATTGTATATTCCCAGACGATAGGCTGAAAAGGAAAGAAGTGTTCGATTTCATATCCACTGAGAGAAATGCAGGAATGTATGATTCGGCGTTTGTCTTCTTGGGAGCGATGGGAGCAGAAAAGGTGGAGATGTTTGGTAGATTCTTCTATAGGTTGATCACTGAGCATAGTTACTATGAGTTGCTTCATAAAGCAGGAATTGAAGTTAATTACAATTTCTCTATTATTAATCCTAATGGAAAATCCCCTATGGAGATACTAGGATTAAATAAAACTAAATGGAAGATTTATAATAAGTATAAGGGATCTGTTAGCATCAACAGTCTTCAAAGATACAGGCATGAAAGATATAATGATAAAGATAGAAATTTCTTGGATTATCTTAACTATGTATCGTCTCTGGAAGAAGAGTTTGGGATAAGCAAACTTACATCATTTGTGTCAAATGAGATGAGTTTCATTTACGATACGGATAACAGATCAGCATTGAAAATTGCTAATAGATATAATTTACCCGAAAAGCATTTTATCAGATACATTTTCTTTGAATGTGATGTTTCTCAAGGTATGGATGCCTATAATGCAATTACTCAGTACGATGATTATATCAGGATGTCGGTTGAAATGGGCTATGAAAGATTTGATAGATATCCAAGATTCCTGAAGACTGTCCATGACATCGTTATGAGGAATTATAAGATCAAACTGACGCAAGCTGAAATGATCGAATGGGATAAGATGTGCGAAAAGAACTCGGTATTCAAGTACAGTTACCAAGGATACAAGGTATTTACTCCTAATAAGCCAGATGAATTGGTGAGAGAGGGGAACGTACTTGGTCACTGTGTTGGCAGTTATGTAGGTAAGGTAAGCAGAGGAACATCGGTTATCGCATTCTTGAGAGATGCAGATGACACCGAGAAGCCGCTTGTGACAATTGAAATTAATCAAGGGAGAATTGTTCAAGCTAAAGGTAAGATGAATTTCCCTCCTACAGTTGAGCAAAAAGATGTGATTGAAAAGTTTGCTAAAAAGTTTGAACTAAAGGTTTCTAACTACTAGGAGTGATAATGTGAAAGCAGAGATTGGATTTGTATATGAGCAAATTAAGAAAATTGATGGATTTCCTTACAATAATGTAGGAGCAGAGTGGAGAGTAAATAATATTCAAGGCAAGTACACTGTTCTGAAGAATGATGGAGTTGGCTTGGGCGTTGATGATGATGAGTTAGCAGAACACTTTGAATTAGTAGATGCGTTCAAGGATGATGGTAATTACTACAAAGAAGAAGACGACATTGACGAAGAAGAATATGAAAAATACGAACAAGAACTTGATACAGATGTGGCTGATGAAAAGCCAGAACAACCCAAATCAAATAAAGTTTCCTACAAGCTAATGTCCATGTTGAAGAAAACAATTGGATTAAAATAAAAATAACATAAGTGCTCAAGAAAGTACTTTAAAGGAGAATGTAAAACATGCTTAAAGAATTACGTAGTAATCCTATTACGGTTACAGATGGTTATAATAACTCACATCAACACTTGAAGATCAATACAGACTGGGAAGTTTCTCATATGTACAATCGTTCCAAGTCAATGATTCTATTTGGACTCCTTGAAAACATCAACAATATTTTAAGTATTAGAGTTAATTTAGCAATGATTGATGATGGTGAATTTTATGCTAATAAAATGGGCTTGAGTTTTCCTAGAGAACTGTGGGAACGAGTTGTGAAAGAGTGTAATGGATATATTCCATTGGAAATCCAAACGGTTCCAGAAGGTACATATTGCCCTGTAGGTACACCTTTCGCCCAAATCCGTAATACAGTTGAGGGATTTGGAGAGATGGTTACATGGTTCGAAGGTGTATTCATGCACTCATACTTCGCATCGTCAACCGCTACACAGGCACTTCGTATGCGGAGATATCTAGAACAAAAGCAACGTCAGTATGGGTATGACGACAGCTTCTTGCTTCGACTGCATAGTTTTGGATTCAGAGGGCACACGAGCCTAGAAAGTGCGTATTGGGCAGGTATCTCATGGAATCTATTCTTGTATGGAACAGATGATTTTCATACAGCGGCACACACGCCAAATGCCAAGATCGTTAGTATTGCGGCTCTGGCACATAAAGTGACACAACAGTTTGATGATGAATATGAAGGATATAAACATGCTATCAAAGCTACAGCAGAAAAAGGAGAGAAGATTGTTGCATTGGTTATTGACACATACGATGCGTATCGCTTCTTGAACGAATATCTACTTCCGTTAGCTAAGTATGCGGCAGGACTTGGAGTTCACCTTGTAATTCGTCCAGACAGTGGAGATACATGGGAACAAGTTGTTATTGCTTATCGAACTATTTCTCGTCACTTCATAGAGATCACAAATGTATCTGCTATCATTGGAGAAGGTATGGACTTTGAAAATGTAAAGAAAGCAGACGCTTACTTTGAACAACACGGCGTACCGCTTAACTTTGTAAGCTATGGTGTTGGTGGAGGATTCTACAATTACGTTAATCGCGATACTCTTGGGTGGGCGATGAAAACAGCTTACTCCAACGGTAAGGATCGCATGAAGTTCTCTGAAAATCCAATTAAACGTAGTATTCCGGGCATTATTGATTTATACCGTAATGATCATGGAGATATGATTGTTGGCAAAGAAGAGGGTGCGCGAGAAGATAAACGTGAAAGCTTGTATCGCACAATCTACTTGTTTAACGAAGACATTAAAAATGAGATTGGCGTACCATTCATGGTGGAGTACAATGATCAGGAGTGGCTTAACACACAAGAACGTGCTCTTGCGGCAAACACTGAGCAAGCCAACATTTATCTGAGCGAAGAAATTCGTGACGAGATTGGCGAGTTCCAAAAACGATACAGAAATCGGGTGTAAAATGGATAAGAACTCAAGAAAGTATAAATTTGGATTCATTGTCGGAAGATTTCAAATGTTGCATTCTGGTCATGAACATCTTATCAATACAGCACGAGAACAATGCGAGAACCTACTGATTCTAGTGGGTTCCTCGCAAGAATCAAAAACAGTAAGAAATCCATTTGATGCATTTACGAGAGTTTTAATGTTGGCAGAAGTCTACGAAGATGATCCGAATATTCATGTAGGATCTGTCCCTGACATGACACATGAAAACGATCATTCACATGAATGGGGGAGATATCTGCTTGATGAAGTAAGAGATTGGGCAGAAATTTGTGGCATTAGCGAACCACTTGACGCAATGTTTTACGGGAATGACGAGGAGCGAGAAGATTGGTTTGATCCTGAAGACATACAAGATATTGCACAAGTAAAATTGGATCGTGCAGATATTCCAATTAGTGCAACTATGATGAGAAGTTATCTGGCGTGGAATCAATATGATTTATGGTCAAAGTGTGCTAATTCAAAAATACATTCTTTCTACGAGATGTTAAGACAAAAACTTTTTGAGGTGGAAAGCAAATGACAACAACACATGAATCGTTGTATAAGACTAAATGGGTAGAATTGATGAAGCGAACCTCAGAGGAAGATGGAACATACATCTACATTCGTGAGCCATGGCTAATTGATGGGCAAGCGGTCTCAGTGCTTCCATTCAGATTTACTAAAGATAACGAGATCGAATACTTGTTGCGCTATGAAATGTCGGATATTCCAGTTAGCGGAACGATTAAAGGTGGTTGTGATAAAGCTGGAGAATCTATTCTCGATACAGCGGCAAGAGAACTTCTTGAGGAAGCTGGATATTCAGTACTCTCTTCGTATCTATTGCCATTGGGAACTGTCAGAACGTCTAAACTTAACACAACTACGATGAATTTGTTTGCAGTTAACCTAACTGATCTACCTCAAGGTGTAGCTATTGGAGATGGAACACTAAATGAAGCAAATGCATACTGCAAATGGGTTTCTGAAAAAGAATCATGGGATGCACAAGACCCAGTAGTTCATGCAACTATTGTACGCTTATTAAATAAAAATGGAGTTATTTTGGAGGTTGGAGAATGAATAAATTTAAAAATGGAGATTTGGTTGAAGCTTCACAATATTACGAAGTGTTAAGCGGCAAGGTTAAAGATGTAGAAACGCATGACGGTTATGTTGGAATTGACTTTGGTTATGGTTATGATGGACACAGTTTGAATGGCAAGTTAACTACTCTCACTGGTTGGTATGTTGCTGAAGACTTAGTAAAACTTATCAAAAGAGAAGAAGAGATTCATGTTGTTATTAAAGGTGTTGAGACGACTGTAATCTTAGAGGATGGAAGTATGAGTTCAACTAGTTTCAATGGGAAAGGTACTTACAATATCGAGAAGGCGATTGAGTTCGCTACTAAGAATGCTAGAGAATAGTCTTCGTAGTAAGATCAGTAAGCTTGAGGAAGAACATCAAGAGCATGAAAAGGAGTTGACATCGATTGCCGAAAAAATGAATGTTATCGATGAAAAAATTATCAAGATAAAAGATCAAATTAAGGCAGTTAAGAAGGGGAAATAATTAAATGAAGAAGATCGTTGGTTTAGTTGGTATTGCATTTAGTGTGCTGTTTGGCTTATACGTAGGGCTTTATCTCTGCTTTATTGGTGGTGGTATTGATATCATTCAAGAAATCGTACACATGGTTAAGAATGAAGCAGTAAGTGCAATGTCAATCATGTGGGGCGTTCTGAAGATCATGTTCTCTGGAGTAGTTGGTTATATCAGTTTTGTAGTCATCCTTTTCCCATCTCTTATTCTTTTGGAAGCGAAAAATACAAAGGTGAATCTAACTATTGGCAGATCAAAACGAAAACGTCAAGGTTGATGTCTATAGGAATCTTCGAACAGGAGGATTTTCTATAAGACACAAGGGTAAGGTGATAGCAAGAGATAGGGTTATCATCTTGAGTGATGTTAAGTTTATTGTAAGTCAGGCTAGTAGACAGAGAGTGTTAAAGCAAAAACGGCGCAATGTTCACGCAATAGTGAGAGGTACATTGGTGAGCACAGGAGCAATGATTCCATTTGAAGACTTGGATGGAGAAGGCTATTATAATCCATACAAGCATGATAGTTTCGTTGACAAAGATTCAGGTGTGAAGCTGGATAAGGCCAATATGGTTTT